>JAJYVI010000026.1 GCA_021792115.1 Microcaldota archaeon
TCAGATAACAACACAAAAGCGCAGAGCGCAATGGAATACCTGATGACATACGGCTGGGCAATACTCATCATCGCGGTCATCCTTGCAGCACTCGACTTCCTTGGAGTCTTCAACACTGGCACATTCATAGGCCCATCATGCCTTGCAACCCCCGGATACCTATGCAGCAATCCTGTCATGACTGCAAATGCAAACGGACCTAATTTATTAAGTTTTAATTTTGAGCAGGATACAGGTCAGCCGATATATGAAGTATCATTTGCATGTTCAGCATCATCTAACTCTTCAACAGGATTGCCAAATGCAAATACAGCTAATGTATTTCAATTTGCAACTTCTGCAATGTCCTCTGGATCTTCTCTTAATATTTCAGGAATGCAGTGCTATGGCAGCAATGCAAACCTTTTCAAAGACAATCCAATAGGAACTGTTTTCTCAGGAACACTATGGATTCAATATACTACTGTACCTGCATCAACTAATTATCAATATGCAAAGGTTGCAAGAATTACTGCAAAAGTAGAAGCAATGTCATCAGCGCCGTCGTCGCTTGGTGCGCCATCAGCACCTGGATTCTCAGGACCTCAGACAACACCGTCGAATATTTTATATTATGCTCCTATTAGAATTTCAAATCCAGGAGGCCCTACTCCGTCATCTGTTCTTTCAGGAATAGTCTCATATGTTCCTATCACAATCACAAACGCAGCAAATGTTCCAACATCTGCACCTTTCCAACAAATGGTCAACATTACAGAAAGTCAATTTTCATCTTATAATATTACATATAGTAATACAATCGCAAACTTCGAGTTCTTCACACAATCAGGAGCAGTGATTCCAGCATGGATTGAGACTAATAACTCAGGAAAACTTATTACATGGGTGAATCTTCCAACATCAATACCTGCGTCAAGCTCTGTAACAATATATATTGGATTTGCGTCAAAGACAACAAATCTCCTTAGCAGCAGTGGCACAACAGGCATCGGCGAAGCCCCGCAGCTTCCATGTGGCACTACTCCAACAAGCTCATGTGCAACTTATGCAAAATACGACGACGGAGCTAAAGTATTCAATAATTATTGGAACTTTGCTGGGACATCTACTGCTGGATTTTCATCAACAGCAACAGTTAGCTGTGGAGGATCTTCTGTAACCGCAATAATAAGTGTAGAAAATAGTTTAACCTATAATAATCTAGTAACAGGGAGTGCAGGAGCTCAAGCAGCATTCTATACTTTATCAACATTTTCAGGCCCTTTTATGTTTGATACATTATCAAAAGTAATCCATTTACCTAATAATGGCAATGATGGTTCTGGTATGGGTTTTGATCCGCAAGAAGCAATTTGTGGACTATCTGGTTGGTGGTGGACAGGAACTTTTAATAACAGTGGAACATTAAATGTGGCATATACTATAAATTCAGGACCTGGTATAGATGAGATACCAATACCTATTAATTATTTTTCAGTTTATTCCGCAGGTGGTTCTTCTACTCAAACTTTAATGCAATTTAATTATAGCAATACTGCATTTACTGATAATGCACTTCCTTCAAGTTTCTATTTATTCATGGCACAAGTTGGTCCAAATGGAGATCAAGTAACACAATGGGCTCGTACTCGTGCCTACCCACCCAATGGTGTCATGCCAACTGTGGCATTTGACTTTCCACAGGCAACTGGAACTGGCTTCCAACAAATGGTCAACATCACAGAAAGCAGTTTCTCATCATATCTTACTTACAACAGCAACTTTGCAAACTTTGAGTATTTCTATGCTAATGGAACAATAATTCCATCATGGATAGAAAGCAATAACTCAGGAAAGCTTGTAACTTGGGCAAAGCTAAGCAAGAGCATTCCTGCTTTATCAAATGCAACTATTTATCTTGGGTTTGCATCAAAAACAACAAATCTCCTTGGCAGCAGTGGCACAAGCGGGATAGGGGAAGCCCCGCAGCTTCCATGTGGCACTACTCCAACAAGCTCATGTGCAACTTATGCAGAATACGACGACGGAGCAAAGGTATTCAATAATTATTGGAATTTTGCTGGAACAACATTATCGTTAACTTTATCTGCTAATGATACTAGCGCAGGATCTTATAGTGTTGATAATGGTATTACTATATCTCCTATTAGTACTGGTCATGGATGGATGGACATTCAATCTATCTCAACATTTAATCCTCAAACACAAATTATCGATGGATATGGAGATATAATTTATACACAAGGCCAATTAGGTCAGGCACAATTTATTGGGTATGGTACTACTAATCCTAATGGAGATGCTGCCATGGGAAATATAGGTTTTGGATTATTTGGTGATAATAGTATTGGAATAGGATGTTGGAATTTGACTACCCCTGTTACTTTCATAATTTTATCTAATTATGTAAGTGGCACAAAAATAATATCCTCAGCATATGAAACTAAAACAGAAAGTTTTGGATCTGTAAATTATAATCCATTTATTTCAGATACAGGACCTCCTTCAAATCAAAATCTCTTTAGTTCTAGTACTTCATTAAACGCAATAATAAGTGCTATAATGCCTTCATCTGTTGCAGATATTTTTGATCAATGGGTGCGCATTCGTATGCTACCACCCAACGGCGTTATGCCAACTGTAACATTTGGAAGTGTATCATAATGTCTATAATTTTTGATCTTTAGACTGCAATTTGCAATTGTACTTATTTTATTTGCCATCTACCTCTCTTTTATAGCAATATATCTTTGCTTCGAATATAATTGAATATGATTGAATAAGACTGAATAGAATTGAATAACAAGCAATATTTCTTTTTAGTTAACTTTTTTTGCCTTGAACATGTTCAGGAGAAGAGAATTTGATACAACTGTTACTGAACTGAATGCCATTGCAGCTGCTGAAAGTATAGGCAGAGTGCTGTATATGCCAAAACCAAATATTGGTATAAGCGCGCCTGCAGCCACTGGTATTAGCACAACATTATATCCAAATGCCCATGCAAGGTTCTGCTTTATTTTGCTCATTGCTTTTTTTCCAATCTGTATTGCAACTACAACATTGTAAATGTTGCTGCCGATAAGCACTATGCTACCTGTTTCTTTTGCAACATCTGTGCCTGATCCTATAGCTATTCCTAAATCTGCCTTTGCAAGCGCAGGCGCATCGTTTATGCCATCTCCGACAACTGCAACTTTTTTTCCGCTAGCCTGCAACTGGCTTATTTTATCCATTTTATCCTTTGGTTTTGCATTTGCAACAAAGTTTTTTATTCCAATGCTTGCAGCAACATTTTTCACTGCGCTTTCATTATCTCCGCTTATTATCCATGGCTCTATGCCCATTTTATTAAGCATTTTAATCGTTTTTTTTGCGTCCTTTCTAATATCATCTTCAAGCGCAATAATACCTACTACTTTCCTGTTTATGCCTAAACACAGCACTGTCTTCCCATGGCTTTCAAGAAACCTTTTTCGCGATTTGATGTCTGCGCCTATTTTCTTGAACAGGCTTTCGCTGCCTACTGAAATAAATTTTCCCCTGCGCTCTGCAGTCACGCCATAGCCCTGCATATATTTAAAGTTCTTAGGGAACTCTATTTTTACTTTCATTGATTTTGCAGAGCGTATTATTGCTTTTCCTATTGGATGCTCTGAATTGGATTCTGCAGCAGCCGCAAGCTGCATCAGGGTGCGTTTATTATACCCTTTGAAAGCCTCTATTTCAGCCACGCGCAGGTTTCCTGTTGTCAGTGTGCCAGTCTTGTCAAATATAATAGTATCTATTTTGTTTGACATCTCGGTTGCCTCTCCTTTTTTAACAAGTATTCCTTCCCTTGCAGCAACTCCTGAGGATACAAGCAGTGCAGCAGGCGTCGCGATTCCAAGTGCGCACGGGCATGCAATTATAAGCACGCTGATGAAGATCAGAATAGATGTCATTGCAGGCACCCCTAGTAGATACCATGCAAATGATGAAGCTATTGCAACAAGCACAACAGCAGGCACAAAAACAGATGATATCTTGTCTACAAGTTGCTGAACTGGAATCCTGCCCTGCAGCGCGCCCTCGACTGTCTTTACTATATCTGCCAGAACTGTTTCGTTTCCTATGTTTTCCGCCTTGATTCTTATTGCGCCAGACAGGTTTATCGTTCCTCCTATTACTTTATCATTCACTACCTTAACAGCAGGCATGCTTTCTCCAGTAATCATTGACTCGTTAATGCTTGTTTCTCCGTCTATAATTATAGAGTCTGTTGGAATTTTCTCGCCAGGCTTGACAAGCAGTACATCGCCTTTCTTAATCTGCTCAGAATCAATGTCAATTATTTTTTTATTTTTTACAAGGTGCGCTGTCTTTGGCTTAAGTTCAGCCAGCCTCTTTATAGCGTCCCCTGCCCTGGCTTCACTCAGCCTTTGAAAATAGGTCCCTGTCAAAATCAGCGATATTATCAGTGCAGATGTGTCAAAGTACAGGCCGACTGCAGGGAATATGCTGGGAGCAAGCACTACTGCAGTGCTGAATGCCCAGGCAGCGCTTGTGCCTATGCTTATCAGAGTATCCATGTTGCTCGAAAGGTTCTTTATGGCTGCGTATGCTCCTTTGTAAAATCTGAGCCCAGGGTAAAACTGCACAATGCTTGCAAGCAGAAGCATCACTATCTTGGAATATGCAAAAGATGAAAGGAATATATAGTTTATTGCAAGAATTACTGCAGACAATGACCATGCGACGGCAAGCTCCCTCCTCATTTCACGCATTTCCTTCTCAGGCTTTTCAAACTGTATTTTACATGATGGGCTACAAAAGTAGTAATGAATTCCATTTTTTGTAGATTCAAGATGAGAGTGCTTTTCATCTACATACATTCCGCATACAGGATCATTTGCCATATTTTATTATTTGATAATGTTTAATAAATATTATCCCTTGAAAATATCTGGCATTTTAATAAAGTCCTGAGGCTATAATGTAATTGGGCTTCATCATTTATAGAAAAGGTTTATTAATATTGCACTGAAATACTGTATTGTAGCAAATTAATAAAAATATTTATGCAGGGGTAAAATGAGAGCTAGTGAAAGTGAGGGGGAGTTAGAGAGCATTGAAGATATTGAGCAAAAGTTCCGCAAGATAATAAAATACGGGCTCGTCTCAGAAGCAAAGGATTTTGCAGCAAGAAGGTCAATAAAGAAATCAACCCAAAATGCAATTGCTTACGATGTTTTCCATGACACTGTAGCTAGAATGAGTGCAAACAAGAACCTATTGAAGCATGAAGTTTCTATTCCTATTGATATTGCACATACTTTTGGTTTTCGGGCTGAACTCAAAAATCATGCAAGCTCAGCAATACATGACTATTGCAAGGCTAAAAAAGATAGAAGCACACTTAAAATAATGAAGCAGGAATTTCCTGAATATTTCTGATTTCGCTTAGAGTACGTATTTGTTGTTGCAGTAAGCCTATTTACAAATAGTTTTATTTGTTAGTGCTAAAATTAAATTGATTATTTACGTTCATATATCTAAAAATAAATTTAAGGATAATAAATATTAAAGATAATAAATAATCAATAATAATCAATAATGATCAATTAATGTAATCAATAAAATAATAATGATGAAATGGCTGATTTTCGAATTGATCCATGGACTGTGGAAGGGCAAGTAGATTATGACAAGGCAGTTAAAAATTTTGGTATAAGTTATATTGACAATGCATTAATGCAAAGGATAAAAAAGCATACAGGCGAGCTACATTATCTTTTATCAAGAAACATATACTTTGCGCATAGGGACTTAAACTGGATTCTTGATGAGTATGAAAAGGGTAATAAATTTTACATATACACAGGAATTGCGCCCTCAGGTTCAATGACTCTTGCACATCTTATTCCATTTATCTTTACGCAATGGCTGCAGGAAAAGTTTGGAGCAGAAGTTTATATACAAATACCTGATGAGGAAAAGTATCTTTCAAAGAAAAACATAGATCTTGATACTATACATAAGCTTGCATATGAAGACGCCCTTGATATAATATCACTCGGATTCAATGAAAAAAAGACAAAGATTTTCTTTGATACAGAATATGCTAATGTTTTATATAAACAAGCAGTCAGAGTTGCAAAGCATATAACCTTTTCTAATGTGAAGGATGCATTCGGCATGACAAATGAAACAAACATAGGGTGGATATTTTATACATCAATGCAGGCAGTACCCGCATTCCTAAAATCTGTAGAGGAGGGACATAATGTACCATGTATAATTCCTCTTGCTATAGATCAGGATGTACATTTCAGAATAGCGAGGGATGTAATTGCAAAGTTGGGATATTATAAGCCGGCAATAATGCATGCAAAATTCCTGCCAGCGCTCAATGGTGCTTCTAAGATGTCTGCAAGTGACCCTATGAACACGATATATCTGAATGATGATGTAGATACTGTAAATAAAAAAATACAAAGGGCGTTTACAGGCCAGCAAGCAACTGCTGAACTGCAGAGGAAATTCGGCGGCGATCCTGACAAATGTGTAGTATGCCAGTACTATAACTATTTATTCGAGCCTGATGACACTAAGCTAAAGCAAATATTTGACAGTGAAAGAAGCGGGGTCCTTCTTGCAGGAGAACATAAAAAAGATCTTGCAGATAGAATAAATGCATTTTTAGCAGACCACAGAGCCAAAAAAGAAAAATACAAAGACTTACTGAATAACTATATTTTAAGGTAATTTGCAGTTGCAATATAAAACCAGCAGGAGCAATACAGCGCATTAACTGATTGGATAATGTCAGTTATTATTTCTTTTTCACCACCATACACTTTCTTTCAAAGAGTCAAAAACTCTAGTCATAAGTCTATAATTATATTTTTTACTTGCATTTGACATTTGTCAAACCTGTACAAATGATTTAAATATCTTATTTTTCATTAATATACTTGTTGATGTAATTATTGATGCAAGAGGTTGTTACAATGGAAAAAACAAAACCTATTTATAAAGTCCCTGACGATAGGTATACTCCTGTGGCAGAGATAATAAGGAAAGATGAAGATAAGAAGCGCCCAGAAATGCCTATTATAGACTACAATATCTTCAATCAAGTAACAAATGAACCTCTGAGAAAAATAAGAAGAGAGGGAAACGCATAATCTGCTTCTTTTTTTGAATTGTTGCAAACTTAACTTTAAAGACGTTAGCAATAAGCACATTATCATATCTGCAAGCCATTATAAACTATCTTAACTTGCAGAGAGCTTTGTTCAAAAACTCCCACTTTTTAGACAGAACATGGAGTTTATGGACAGATTTATGCTGTGCGCAGAAAATCATACAGCTACCACTCTTGGATTGGGGTGTATTCTAAAGCAGGGTGGTAGCTCCCAAGTTATATTTGGTGATTTGATTGGCGAACAATAAGTATTTAAAAACAGAAAGCAGATATAGGGTTATGGCAAATGTAAATCTCGATGCTTTAATACCTAGAGAAGACTTTGAGGTTTTAGAATCTACAACAAAGTCATATCCTATAAGAGATATTGTGACTGTAAGAGATTTGCAAAAAGGAGACTTCTTTTTTGAATCAATACGAAAACCAGATTTCCAAAGAGAAACAAACGAATGGAACATAAATAGGATAGTTGAACTAGTGCGAAGTTTTGTTAATGGCGATTTAATTCCTGCCATAATTTTATGGCAAAGCGATAGCAGATATATTTTTGTAATAGATGGTTCACATAGATTGAGTGCTTTAGTAGCATGGGTAAATGACGATTATGGCGATGGTGAAATATCTAAAACTTTTTATGGACTTGATATATTAGAAGAGCAAACAAGAATTGCAGACAAGACCAGAACAATGATTAAAAATTCAGTAGGTTCATTTAAAGATTATCAATTTGCAGTTGCGAATCCAGATAAATCATCAAAGTATGCAACAAAGGCAAATGCTTTAGGGTCATTGGCAATTCGATTACAATGGGTTAGTGGAAATTCGGATAGTGCAGAGAAGTCGTTCTTTAAAATAAATCAGTCAGCAACACCAATAAACACCACAGAATTGAAATTATTAGAAAAAAGAGATGAACCGAATTGTATAGCGGCCAGAGCAATTATAAGAGGTGGTGCAGGTCATAAATATTGGTCTAAATTTGAAGAAAGCAAACAAAGAAAAATTGAGGATACTGCTAAAAATATAAGCAAAGCTTTATTCAGACCGCTGCTACATTAACCTATAAAAACGTTAGACTTACCTATAGGTTGTGAATTATACGCTGCGCAAACATTACCCTAATTTTAGGATTTGTTAACATAGTAAATAATATCGATGATACTGGGACAAATGCAAAAAATAAAGAGATATTAGAAGAACCAAAGATAAAAACTCCAGAACAAACCGCCCAAGAATTAGAGGGAGCTAGTATAACAACGATAACTTATTTAGAAAAATGTTCTACAATAGCCCAAAAGATAAATAGCACCAGTCCAATATCTTTAGGTCTTCATCCTGCTGTTTATTTCTATTCACAAAACGGAAGATATAAAACTGCTTCATTTTACGCAATTGCTGCTTTAATGATGGAGCTAAATGACAAAACCAAAATAAGCAATTTTCTTAAAGTCAGAGAAAATTTTGAACGTACCTTAATAGATTATGATTATTTGATACAACAAATAGGTCGTAAATATAGAAGTGCAATCGGTGGTTACCCCCACATAACTGCTTTCTATCAAGAATTAATAAGTAAACTATCGAAAAATAACAAAACGATAGACCAAATTATTGATGATATTTTAACAGATAAAGAGTATTCGTATCTTAAGAAATCAATAGAGCCTATTGTAATTGAAGAAAAAGACTTTTCAGTAGAAACTAAGTCTGCAGTATTTATAAAAGAAACTCTTAAGAATGCACCCAAATGCAAATTATGTCATGGTTATATCCATGTAAATTCTACCACCTTTGATCATATCAATAGAAAGGAAGATGGAGGCAAAGGTAATGTAGAAAACGCACAATTAGCACACCCATATTGTAATAATATCGAAAAAAATTAAGAATAACGAATAGCATCAGTCCGACTTGTCAAGCGGCTTGATGGGATTTGAAGTTAAGAACTTTGGCTTAATCCCTAACTCGTTCATCTCATGTATCAGCACCACAATATTATGGCAAAGAACCTTCAACAGAACCTCATTTACCCTTGCAATATTATCCTTGCTTCTTACGAAATCCCCAAACTTCGACTTTATCATGTTGTTGGTGCTTTCTACATTGCTCCTTAGATGGTAGTGCTGTAAGAAGTCTTCTCTGTTATAGACAAAGTAGTTGTACATCTTCCTCCAAATATGGTTGCTACCTCTTGGCTTACCTGTTGCGTTGCTCCTGAAAGCGATATATAGTGTTCCGCCTATCTGGTCTATGTATGCGTGATTATCTCTGCTCGAATACGTCTTATCTTTTCACACGCATCTTTGCATGTCTTATACAGGTCGCCAAGAATGTTAGTATCGCCGTCCAACATAATCTTCATTTTATTATTGGATTGCAAGAACTAACAATTTTTCGGAAAATTTAAACTCTTACGTTTCTTTAACCCACAAACCTCATTTCCTAAAATCATAGTTCTTTTTTAAACCACTGCTCTTCTGATTCTTTAAAGCAGATATGCTTATAAAATTTTTGTGCATCTTTCATATGTTTGCCTACTGCTACATATATAGTTCTTATTTTTAAATCTTTAAGCAAATGGATAGTTTTGTTTATCATAGCTTTTCCAATAGCATGACCTCTTACATTCTCTTCCAAGTAGATTTCTTCCAAATAAGCAATGCCTTTTTCTTTTATGTGCTGATACCAAACAACCCAGCAGTATCCTATTATTTTATCATTATCTTTTGCTGTCAGTATAATTTGACCTGACTTGAATTCAGTTAAGCTAAGTTTGGAACTATAAAATGTTTGTTTTTCATCACCAGCATAAAGTTTTTTGTACATCTCTTCTATCTTTTTCATATCTGATGATGAAGCTTTGGCTATCTTTATTGACATTTAATCACTTTTTATCTATTATTATATTACTAACATGATTATACAGAGCATTCAGCGGACACATTGCATAATTAAATGGTAATTTTAGTGTTCTATACATATATCTATCATAAATACATCCTCCTCGGCAATATGAGAACCACTCACACTTGGTACAATGTTTATTGCTTCTGCCTTGATAAGTTAATACTTTTTTATATTCCTTATTTAAAAAAACCTTATCTATAGATTCGATGGAATCTATATTTATATTCATATTATTTTTATCTTCATTAGAGCGAGGAAATTTATCACATAATGTTAAGGTATTATCTGGGTAGAAAGTAAAGACAATATTAATACAAGTATCTTTTCCTATTTGACAAATTTCAGAATTTTTATTTAAAAATGATTTAATTAAAGCCTCATAATATATAATAGATACTTTAGGATCATCATAGGTATACCAGACATTAAATAAGTCAATAAGAAAAGAAGTGTATTCTTCTTTGGGATATATATAATCAGTCAATACTTTATTGTCAAATATTATTGGCTCTTGGGGTAGAAAGTCAAATGTAGTTATATCATTTTGGATAAAGAAATTAAACAAATTCTTGGCTCCAAACTCTAAAGTTTTCTTTGTTGCAACTGCTAATGCCCCAAAAGGAATATTATATTTTTTAAGTACCTCAATTCCTTTCATTGTCAAGTCAAAAGAACTTTGAGAACCTACTCTCATTGGTCTCTGTGCATCATGTATCTCTTTAGGTCCGTCTAAGCTTATACCCACACGAATTTTATGCTCCTTAATAAATTTAGCCACTGCATCTGTTATTAAAGTTCCATTTGTTTGGATACTATTAGTTATAGTTTTACCAACAAAGATATTTTGAGCATTTATTATATTATCTAAAAGTTTTAAATTTATTAATAATGGTTCCCCGCCATGCCATATAAAGTCAATATCTGTTATTTGTTGTGAACGACTTAGTATAGTATATAGTTTGTAAATTTGTTTTTCTTTCATTACTTTTTGAGGACTATTTGTAGTAGAAGATTTAGGACCAGCAACCCCACAATAACTGCATGTCAAGTCACAATTATTAGTTAGCTTTACAATAATGCATATGCTACTATTTATATTTTTGGGCTTCATAAAAACAGAAATTGGAGGTGACAATCCATTATTTAATCAAGATTACTTAAGACTAGAATGCAGTTTATGTCCTCTCCAGTTAGTCGGTTCTGTTTTGCGTTGATTAGCAACTTCACGCATTAGACGCTGTAAAATTTTACTTTTATTTTCCTTTATTTTTGAAATCATAAATTCACCTAAATAAATATATATAGTTTTATTTATTTATATGTATCTATAAATTGATATCTAGTGTGTTGAAAATTTAAATAATTATACAATAATTCCACTAATACTATCAATACAAAAAATTTTTGGTTTTTTCTTTTTATATATAAATAGGGTGACTGCGACCGTCTTAAATAATAGGATATCCTTATGCTTAGCGGAGCGGCTGCCTATATAGGCGGCACCACAGCGCCAAGACAGATATTATGAAAATAATATTAAAAATAAAAAATATAATACCTTTGGTTTTAGCAACATCATGTGTTGTTGCTCAGGAAAATGGTCATAGATATAAAAAGGGCAGATTAATTGGGAGGCAGATCTGTCAATTGTAATAGAAAATCTTTTCTGTTGCAGTGATAGAGAACTGCCTGACAAACTTGAAGAATATAGTTTATTAAGTGAATTATATTACAAAAAAACCGCATTATTCTGTATTCTCTAAAATAAGGAAATTTATTGGATCAGAACTTAACTTCGCCACTTTCATAATCTAGTAAAATAAATAATTAATATTTGGTGTGTCAATTATTATTGATAAACATGACAACACCAAATACAAATAATATATTGGAGAATAGAAATATGAGCTTTTCGGTAGGCAGCATTGGAGTTTTGCAAAAGATGGAAAACGAATATAAGCTCATATCAGGGATTTTTGGAAATACGCCAACGAGACATAAAGATTTTTTAGGGCAGGCAAAACTTCTGCTTTACAACAGGTTGAATTAATCAGTATCAGTGCATCAAATAATTCCTACTTCCTCAACAGACCTCTTTGAGATTCTTGGAATGCAAAAAGCTCCTACAGAACGCGATTTATATCGAGATGTATCAATTATCGGCGAATTGTTTCCCCTCTTTATGAGTAGATACCAACAGATAATAAAAAACCATAATTTAGTTGATATATGTCAAATAATTGACTTTTCTTCTGCATCGCTTGAGGGAAATATGAGTGACCTTGCAGCATTTGGGCATCCGAAGAATCATAGAACAGATAAGAGACAGATATCATTCGGCATAGAAACAGGGATAAATGATGTACCAACTGCGCTGACAATACAGAGAGGCAACATGAACGATGCGAAGCATATGAGAAAGATGTTAAAAGTAGTACCTAAAATAACAACAAAAGGTAC
>JAJYVI010000027.1 GCA_021792115.1 Microcaldota archaeon
CAGGTACTGCACTATGCTTGAAACTCTCTCTATATTGCTCTGGTTTACATTGTTTATGACATGGGCGCTTATCAAAGATTTCACAGAGTCCTCAATGCCAGGACTCATCTTTATTCCTGAGGAATTCAGCACCTTTGAAAGATTGCTGAACACCTGCCCTGAAATATTATTGAAATTAGAACTGATATTTATGTTTGGCAGGGAATTTGCATCGAAATTGACATTGCTTATTCCTTTTGAAGGGTTATTCTGTGATTCTTGCTGGAACGGTACACCACTTGCAGGGATCCTTATTCCTGCTGAAGGTCTTGCACCTTGCAGCTGCATGTACCCTTTTATAAATATATTTTTCAACACAACAGAGCTGTTTCCATTGTTCTTCACTGTAACTGAAACATCTGTTGTATTATTGCTGCCTAATGAAATAGTAGCGCCTGTTATTGAAATGTTCTGTCTGCTCTTTTCAAGTTCCTGTCTTGCCACAGGCACTACTGGCTGCTTCCTTCCAACATGTGCTACCTGCACATCAGCAGAAGAATAATTCTTTATAACAACAGCTCTTGCAGACGGGAGCAGAACAAAAATTGTTTGGTTCTGGGCGTATATCTGGATTACAGAGGAGACAAGATCTATCATAGAAAGATTATAGCTTGAATTTAGGTTCTTGTTGAACCTTATCATTATCTTATTGCCAGGAACAGTTACATTATAAGATTTATTAAAAATTGTTATTTTTGCACTTGAAACATCTAGCTTTATCATGTCAAAGGTTTGATTTTTCTTGAACTTTGCAATACCTATTGTTTGACTTACATTAGTCATATTTACTAGATTTATACTTCCGCTGTAGTTGAGTGAGACAAAGCCTGTATTGTTCGCTGCACCTGTTTCATGCAATTCAATATTTGAGTAGTTTAGAACCAAAGACTGCGTGCCATTCGGGAATTGAGGGGGATCAGTAAGCTGTATCACAGAAGTAGCATATGTTGCGTTTGCCTTTGGGGATATTGAAGGGCCTTGCGGTGTTGAAGCCAAAAATCTTGACAAAACATATATCAAACCGATTAAGACCAGTATCGCAATAATGTAATAGACTGCTTTATTCATAAAATCAACTCCTTTTTAGATATTATAAATATAGGCTACTCAATTATATAAAGTTATCTATTATGATGAGTAATTAATAGGGTTAGAGTCCTGGAATTACTAAAAATAGAATGTTCCCAAATAAAATTGTTGCAACAAGGCCTACAAATATCATTGCTGCAAATGGGATAGGAGCTTTGTATACAGGCAGCTTTTCATTAAAGTGCTTTTGTTTCATTTCCTTTATAAGCGCTGGCGTGATAAGCCTGCCAAAATGTTTCAGCCTTTTTCTAAGCCTAGCAATTTCTTGCTGACTAAGCATGTTCATTGCTATCAGTTCATCTTCCTCAAATTTTTTAATACCAACATATTCAACCATAGAATCAGTTATGGCTCTCTCAAACAAAAGCATTAGTATTGAGAATGCTGCAAAGATAGTGATTACTGCAATACCTGGATAGAACACGCCGAATGAAAGAGCCAGAAAAATCAGAAATACAGAGTACATTGCTGCAATTATAGCAGCCTTCAATGCTGTTTTATCTGTCACTGATTTTAAAATGGATTTTTTGAATTTTATTTTATACTTTGCCAAATAAAAAATAGGTATTAAGATTATTGCAGCAAACCCTGCATTCAGTATCAGTGAAATAACAAAAGGGACGTTAAGCTGAGTTATAGCATATAACAAGGATTTATTAAAAAAAGGAAAAATTAAGGAAAGGGTTGCCAACTCAGTAATATCTCCGAAACCTATAAGGCCTACTCTATAAATGATATATCCGAATGCGATTACTGCTACAGCCACTAATACACTTATTAAAATTATACTTAGATTAAAGTAAAGAATTGTCAACACTAGAGAATATGCTAAAAGAAAGTATACTGCTGAGGAGGGTATATCTCGATTATTAAATATGTCAAATAGCATATATATAATGCCAACTGCAAACAAGCTTACAACTCTGATAAAAAACAATTCCATTGCATCAACTATAGATATTTGCCTATTTGAATTGCAGTCAATGCCGCAGGATTTATAACTTCTATATTCATTCCAAGATTTATGAGATGTGCTTCTACCTCTGTATCTGGTGCAATCACAATAATCTTTAATTTAGGGGCGATGGATTTTATTATTAAAACAGTGTATATTATCTTTGACCCTTCCTTGAAATCTACAACCGCCAGCTTTGAATTTTTGAAATTGAATTTTGAGAGATCTGACTTTGAGGTTTCATCTGCCACAAAAGTTTTAAGGCCCTGCTTATTCAGCTTATCTGCTTTTGATTTGTCAGATGTTATTAAAAGATATCTCTTGCCATTTTTCTTCAAAATTTCAGCCAATGCGATATTTGTAAAATCAGTCCCTATGAGAATAACATCAGCCTTTGAAAGCTTTGATTCCAAATAGGAAATCTCCCCTGATAATTTTTTGATTCTTGAATTCATAATCTCACTAGATAATAGCGTCACTGCTGTAAGAAATATACTTAAGCCAACTATAATAAGTATTATTACGAACGCCCTTGCAGTTGAAGTGACTGGAACAATGTCTCCATAGCCTACTGTTGAAAGGGTGACTACTGTAAAATAAAGAGAAGAAAGAAGAGACGTTTTTGTGTTAAATCCATTGGTATGGCTTAAGTAATATGTACCAAATGTACCAAATAAAAGAACTGCCAATATAGATGCAGCATATACTAAAACAAGAAAAGGCACACGCATTAATATCCCTGCTTAAAATTTATTCTATCCAATCTATTGCAATATTCTCTCCCAGCTGAAAGTTGAATTTCATTAAGTTTAAGTGTTTCCTTCCAATTATTTGAAGAATGCACTTTATATTTATATATACTTCTCATGACGACCATATTTTATTTACATGATTAATATTTATATCCCTTTGTTGCATTTCGCTTTCATTTCTTATCTAAATGGTAGGAGTTTTCCTGCTATAAATTTATAAAAATATATATATATTTATTGCTGCAGTTATTAATAAGGATATTTTATTTATTTGGATGTTTTGATAATGGAAATTATAAATAATGAAAGTAATAGTATGCATCCCAAGAAAAATGATGGGCATGAAAAACATAATTATTATTTATTAAACTCAAAAATTAGCATTCTTAAAAGAAGGATTAAAGAGTGCAAGAAAGAGCTTAAGCTATTAAAAGCAAAAAATAAAAAACTTGATAAACTGGCGATGATTGACCCTCTTACAAAGGTAGGCAATAGAAATCTGCTAAAATTTGAAATGAGAAAACAGTTTGAGGAAGCAATAAGGGAAAATCGCAACTTTGGCCTTCTCTTAATTGATATAGATAACCTTAAGGTTATAAACGATTCCAAAGGTCATAAAGAGGGAGATAGAGTTATAAAGAGCACTGCAGAAGTAATCAAAAAAAACACACGTAACATAGATACCATATGCAGAATAGGCGGTGATGAATTCGTTGTTATCACATCAAATAGCGATCTTGAGGATGTGCATACAATAGGACTTAAACTTAAAGAAGCTTTTGAAAGAAACAACATCAGCGTGAGCATGGGATTTTCAGACTTGAAGGACGATAATAATGACCTTTCAGATAAAATAGAGGTCAAAAGCAGCACGCAAATGCAGAATTTATTTAGAAAGTATTATTTTAGGCTGTATATGAAGGCAGACAAAAGAATGTATTCTGAAAAAAAATTAAAACATATAGTTAGTGCCTAATCTTAATATTATATGCTTAAACAATAAATGGACTCCGCGGGATTTCCATAAACTCTCGGTCTTGTTAGCCTAAGAGCTAATTTTGAACCCGCAACCCCCTGCATGCCATGCAGATGCGCTACCATTGCGCCAGGAGCCCAAAAAAAAGAGATAAAGATTTATTCCGCAGGAGAAACAAAAATTATGTTTGCACCCCTTAAAAGAATCGTGCCAAGCTTAAGCTTTACACTACCCTCTTCAAGTTCTTCAGCATCCTCTATTACCAGATTCATATGCGCATCAAAAGATGTTATCTTCCCTCTTACATCAACTCTGTTCTTAAGTCTTATTAGAATCTTTTTACCTATTACTTTATTTAGCAAATCAAATGGTCTATCTTGCATAAAAACACCAAAATATATTGTAATGTTATTTGGATAGAAGTATTTAAATATATTCTTTTATATACTTTTATATAAATTAATAGTATAGGGATTGGCATGGAATATTTAAGAACACATATAAGGAAGCATGGAATTTATGTTTATGGAAGAGTGATAGGAGTAGCCTTATTGCTTCTTTCTCTCATACTGGCAATAAGCGTTGCAAGCGTATCATTATTTGGAACAATAATCAATTTATCAATCATTATGCTTTTTATTGCAATACTTGTAATATTCTCATTTTTAATAATAATTACAAATCTTCTTTATGCGCACAGTTCATTATCTAGTTTAATGAATCCTAATGAAAAAATAGCCCACATTAAGCATGTAAAGGCATGGATTTTCGTAATATTGTTAAGTATATTGCTATTTACTCTTCCAGTATATCTGCTAAAAGCACCATTGCAGGCTTTAAGCGCAATATTTATGTTTGGAGGATTTTTAATTCTACTATATCTCTCAATAGGCGGTGTATTCAAATACTATTTCAATGAAATAGGATTTGGGGGGATTGCACTTTGGGTAATATTCGCAATCAACTCATTTTATTCAACAGCTGTACCTATATCAATTATATATTTTGTGACATTGGTGTCTGCAATATTAATTTCAGGGATAGTTGGAATAGCATTGATATTCCATTCATCTCAGGAAGTAGTCAATGCATATGCAGAGCTCGCTAGAAAAATGGAATCAAAAGGCCAAAGCACCAGAAAGAAAAGGTAAAGAAAGCTGTAGTGAAAAAAATTACGGATTATTTTATTTGTTTTATTTTTATATCGCAACAACCAAACCGCAACATAAAGCGGTTTGGCATCTAATACTCTGCCATGTCAATTAAGAGATTATGCTTCTGTAGTGGTGCCTGATAATATTGTCAAGTCAAAGATAGGCACCAAGTTATGGCATTGGTGTTATGCAATCGAGATTGCAAATGACAATATTATTATTGCAAGCATTATACTTAGATTATCCTCAAATTCCATGCTTTCAATAACTGCAAGCGCAAAGGCAATAAGTACAGCATATATAGGCTTTATGCTTAACAACATTTCAAATGCAAACAAGACTGCAAAGAATGCTGCGCTTCCTGCAAGAGTTTTGTGATTATTATAGGGCAGCTTAATTCCTTTAAATGTCATGCCTATTATAGTTGCCATAGAGTCTGCAAAGAATATTGCTATTAGACCTATAATCGCAATAAGGTTGCCGACAAATGCAAGTATAAGCAGTGCTGAACAGGCGAGGTATATGGCCCCTGTCCCATAGACAATGTTTATTCTTTCGAGCTGCTTCAGCGCATCTGCAATTCTATTCCCTTTCTTGATGTCAAATGAAATTATATTTATCAGCAGGTAGCTGAACAAAGTAAGTAGAGTGATTATAAGCACTGGCGAGCGCAGGTATATTAATATTAAAATAATCAGTAGGCCTATAAAAATCTGAAATACATCTCTTTGCAGCTCTGTCTTAGTATTCTTTTTAGCAGGAATGATTTCTAAATCCTGTTCAAGATTCTTGAGCGTTGAATTTTTTGACATAAACCCTAGTATCGTGGCAATTGGAAATACCTGGATAAACAGTTGAAGATATCCAAGAGAAGCAAAATAAGCCACTGCGGCTAATAAGAGCAAGATCGCAAAGACAAACATCCTTGAACTTCTGGAATAAAAGAAAGAAGCAACAAATGATATTGAGGATACAGCAAGAGCACTTACCACAAAAAATGCAGAGTTATAAAAAATTATAGCGATTGCTGCTGCAAGTGCAAGAGACGCGAGAAAGAATACTGCTTGCTTAATTAAAGTATTTGATATGTGCTTATCTTTTTTTTCTACCTGGTCTTTCTCTTTTTTTACATAGATAAAAAAAACTGCTGCGAAAAATGCTGCGAAAAATGCAAATATATATAGAAGAGCGAATAGGATAAACTGTTGCATGATTCTTGCACCTATGGCGTGACCCTATTTATCATCCTTGGGAAAGGTATCGCATCCCTTATGTGGTCAAGATGCAGCATCCATTTTATTATGCGTTCTATGCCCATTCCAAATCCAGAATGAGGGACAGATCCGTAGCGCCTAAGATCTATATACCAAGAATATTTGCTAGTATTAAGGCCTTTTTCATTCATCCTTGCGATAAGCTCATTCGCATCCCATATTCTCTCGCTTCCGCCTATTATCTCGCCGTTGCCTGCAGGCGCCTGGAGGTCTGAGCACAGCACTGTGCGAGGATCATCTGGATTGACTGGCATATAGAATGCTTTTATTTCTTTTGGCCAGTTGTATATAAACATCGGCTTTTTTTCATCCTCTGTTAAAAGCCTTTCATCCTCAACTCCAAAATCATCCCCCCATTCCTTCTTTGCGCCTTTTGCATTTAAAATTTCCAGGGCCTTTTCGTAGCTGACTCTTTTAAAAGGAGGCTTTATATTAAGAAGTTCGTTTCTGTCAATATTGAAAAAGTCTATGATATCACTGTCTGAAGAGAGCTTGTTTGCGATATAAGATACAAGGTCCTCTTGAAGAGCCATATTCTGTTCATTGTTGAAGTATGCAATCTCAGGCTCAAGGTGCCAGTATTCTGCAAGATGCTTGATAGTGCGGGATTTTTCTGCCCTGTATGATGGCGCGAAGGAATAAACCCTCTCAAGCGCGAAGATCATTGCTTCTGCATAAAGCTGAGACGACTCTGTAAGATATGCTTTCTGTCCAAAATAATCTACTTCAAATAGATTCGCACCTGTCTCACCGCCTGCCTGCGTAATCAATGGAGGAGTTATTTCAAAAAAACCTTTAGAATCTAAAAAGTCCCTTGCATGCTTAAAAATCAATGAACGCGCCTTCATTATATTTATCATCTTAAGGCTCCTGAGCCAGAGATGCCTTACATCGAGAAGAAATTCTGGGCTTTGGTATTCAGTTATCGGGAACTGCTGCTCATTGTTTGATATTATTCTAAAATCAGAAACAGTAAGCTCGTAGCCTGTTTGTGATCGTTCATCCTTCTTTATAACGCCTGAAACAACCGCGCTTGATTCTATATAAGCTTCATCAAGTTCAGCCCATCTTGATTCAGGCAGCGCTGACTTATCTGCAACGCACTGTATTATGCCTGTCACATCCCTCATTATTATAAATATCCTCTTGGCACTGCCGCGCTTTCTGTGAATCCAGCCCCTGATAGTAACTGCAGAGCCTATATGCTGCATTGCTTCTTTAATTGGGATTATGCCTGATATATCGCTAAAAATATCTCCCATTTAATCTTTTCCTTATTTATCATTTATTTTTATTTTAATCAATATTAATTTTTTTTAATCAACATTAAAATTTAATATCAAAATACTTAAATATAGACTAATTAAATATAAGTAGCAGGGGCAATTGGTTAATACTTGCTCTATATAGGTACAGATAGTAGTCTCATTTAAGGCCAGAAAAAATAGAAATGTAGCCATTTGATAGATCAGCAATAGAAAGAGTTTAACAAAAATATATAAATATTTTCAGCTCATACCTTATTATATTAATTCATTTCATAGTTAAGTATACTGAACCAAGGTTATTTACTATTTTTATAGTTTTAGTGATTTTATGAAGTTTTTAGTTAGCGGTACAATAAAAAAGAACTCTGCATTTAAGATAGAAGTAGAGGCAGACAGCAAATCCTATGCAAAGGAAATAGCATATGTAAAGCTGGGAAGCAAGCAAAAAATAAGAAAGCACAGCATAATTATAAGTGAGATAAAGGAGATGAGCAAATGAGTGCACAAGAAAGCAGCGGCCAGGACATGGATGTAAATGCACTAATTGAAAAAAGTAATTCTGCTGAGCAGTTGGAATATCTTTACAGTATATATGAAACGCAGTACAATAATACAACACAAAATATAAACAACCATGCAAAGATACTTAATGAGCTCATTAACTCCTCGCTTGTGCTTGGTAAAGAAGAAGATCTCAAAAATAAGGGATTGGTATTAAACCTTGGAAACAGTATATATGCAAATGCGAAAATAGAAAACACAGGCACTGTGCTTGTGAATATAGGACTCAACTATATTGCTGAAAAGAATATAGATGATGCGAAGAAATTTATAGACAAAAAAATAAAAGACTATGAGAAAGAGATTGAGTTCTTGAACAAAGGCAGAAGTGAAATGAGAGATATACTTTTTAAAATAACTTATAAGCTATCAGAAATCAATGCACGCCATGGGCATAATGGACATAATGATCATACAATGCATAGCAAATAATTCCTCTGATTTGCAAAGAGCAGCAGTATCTTATTTTAATTATTTTAAATATAGTTTAATACGCTAATATACGCTAATACATACTACATGCAATATAGCTGATGATATGTTTGAAGGGCTTAAAAATAAAATTTCAGGAGTAATACGAGGGTTTATCAAAAAAGAAGAAGCTGAAATAGAGGAAAAAAAAGAAGATGAGATAAAGGAGAGTGAGGAATCTGAAAATAAAGAGATAGTAGAAGAATCAAAAAATGAGATAGAGGAAAAGAAAGAAGAGCCAAATAAGACAGAAAAAGAGGAACCCCAAGATACTGATAATTTACTTAAGTCAGATAATAAATCTGCTACAAACAATGAAGCGCAAACCGCAGAAACAGAATCTGGAACAATAGAAAATAAAAAACATGAACAAAAAAAAGAAGCAGTCAAAGAAATATATAATACAGCAGATAAAGAAAAAGAAATCAATGCTCATAAAAACAATGAAGAAAATAAGGAAGTTAAAGGTAGAAATCAGCAGAATTACAATATCAACCTTTCAATAAAAACAAAAATAAAAAAAGTATTTTTAAGCAAGGTAAAACTTAATGATTCTGATATAAATCAGTTTTTAGACGAGCTGAAGATGTCATTGCTGCAGTCAGATGTATCATACAACACAATGGAAAGCTTTACAGCAGATCTTGACAAGAAATTGAGAAGCAAAGAATTTGAATCAAAAGAAATAAGCAGGCAGATAATAGAGCAGGTAAGGCTGGCACTAAATGATGTCCTTAATAAAAATATGGGCAGCTACATAGATCTGTTTGAAACAATAAGCAGCAGAGTAGCAAAAAATGATGTGCCTATTAAAATCCTATTTATAGGGCCTAACGGGACAGGAAAGACAACTACAATTGCAAAGATAGCAAATGGCCTGAAGAATCGCAATATAACATCAATCTTGTCTGCAAGCGACACATTCAGGGCCGCTGCAATAGAGCAGACAGAATACCATGCAAATAAGGTAGGGGTACCGGTGATAAAAAGCAGGTATGGCGCAGATCCGGCAAGCGTTGCATTTGATGCCATTAACTATGCAAATGCACATAATATAAAGGTCGTATTAATTGACAGCGCTGGTAGGCAAGAGACAAACAAGAATCTCATAAATGAGATTTCAAAGATGGCGCGCGTGACAAAGCCTGACATTACTTTATTTGTTGGGGAGAGCATATCAGGCCATGTAATTTCAGAGCAGATAAACGAATTCTCAAAATTCATAAAAATAGACGGAATAATACTCACTAAACTCGACTGTGATGCAAAGGGAGGAAATGCAATCTCGATTGCATACGACACAGATGCACCCATACTATTTATGGGAACTGGAGAATCTTATGATGCGCTGATGAACTTCAGTCCAAAGTTTATTATCGATTCAATACTTCCTCTATAACATCATTAAGCCAGTAAACAGTGCGACTTCCAGAGCCGCTATGATTTCCTACTCCTTTTTAATGAATTATTTATAGAATAAGAATCTGTTTTAGCAAAAATGCAATTGCTGGGGTTATATATAAGTCAATGAAATGTTACCCTATTTTTGTCGTCGAAGCCTAAATCTGTCGTCGATAAATTCCGTGTTTCTTAGAGGTAGAATTCTAACATAGTTTTAGCATGGAGAAGTGCTGGAAAAGAAGCTAAAGAAAAGGAATGCACTCCTTCTTATTTAGGTAACAAACCAGTGTCTTGTTGTGCTTGATTCATGATTTTCTTATCCACGTTTTTAACTGTTGTCCATCCTATCAAACTCCCATAGTGATGTCTAAATGCCGAACTCACATTACCAGAGATACTATATTCTACTTCTCCTGTTTCTTTCTCTTTCTTGAAAGAGAAGAAGTATGCTCTGTATAAGTTGGTTATTGTTTTTTCTAAACTTGGTATTCTATCTTTAGATATTCCAAATTCTTCTAGTATTTTAGAAGCGTCTATCTTTGCATTATCTCCTGCATTTTTTATAGCATACTCTACATTTTTTACATCACCTATGGGCATTATTTCTCCAAATAATTTAGCAGTATCATTATCGACATTATCAAAATCAACCAATGGCTTATTCTTTTGTCTTTTAATTGAGCTATTAAGTACAATAACACCGTTCGCCTTAGTTTTATACTCGTTTATATATCTATCAAATTTTATATCTGCAATTGGTCTTTTTTTCTTATCATCGCATATAATTACAATTAACTCGCTGTATTGTTTGGAGTAATCGAATAATTGCATCGATAAACCTCGTAGTTGTTGCAAGTTATCACTAAGTTTGACTTCTATAGCTATATTATGATTTATGATTATATCTGCACCTTTACCTCTGTTTAGCACTATTTGCTCTTTTGGAAAACTACCTCTTAGAAATTGAACTAGCTGTCTTTGTAAGTCTTCTTCATCACGAATAGGTTCTTCCGCAACAAATCCATCCTGAATAATAGAGATTGTGATCTGAGAAACATTGATGTTCGTTTGCAGATTAGATTCTGACATATTATCATCTACTTTAGGCTCTCTTCAATTACCTTCATTTCCTTTTTATCATACTCTTTAAAAAAATCAGCCATAACCTTATCTACATTTTCCTCTACTTTCTTATTTAGTTCTTTTATCATTTCGTCTGTTAGTTTCATTTTATTTCTTTATTATTTTTTTAATTATCATCATTTCATTTATTTTAGCAAAAATAAAAAACATAATTATAAATAATGTCATACTTAAATATGCTGCAATTGTTGTATTAACTATTATGCCATATATTACATAAACAAAAAGAATTGCAATTAAAGTAAAAGCAATTGACATAACAGCAAAAATAAAATTTTTAAATAAATTCATAAAATCTCTCTATTAATTACCTATTAATTATTAAAAAATAAAAGTATTTAAATGGTGTATTTATTACCTCTTTTTTTTAAGATTTTTAAAAGTATTAATTCTTATAACAGCAACTACAATATTTTTATTATCTGTATTTTTATATTTTTAAGTTCATTATATACTTCTTTACCGTTTTCCTCTTTAATACTATCTCCTTTCTTTCTTTTATCTTTTTCTTCAACCTGAACAACTGTCTTTTCGATAATCCAATGCGTTTAGCGTCTTTCGTTGTCATATTCTTGATAATATCTATTATCTTCTGCTCTGTTTTGCTATCGTATATAATGTAGTCTTCATTTGAAACACCGATAACTTCACTTTCTTCGAGGTTGTTCAACTCTTTTCCAATGTGTTCAATGTCGCTGATAACGATTTGTTTCCTTTTTAGCTCTCCTATATCTCCATCGTACTTACCATCATTATGATCCATGTAGATAAAGAGGAATTCTGAAAACGGTTTCCAATAAAACTGTGTTTTGTCATTATACTCTTTGCCAGTTTTGTAATCAG
>JAJYVI010000028.1 GCA_021792115.1 Microcaldota archaeon
AGACCTAGAGAAGATATTATAAAAACCTATGAATTTATAAAAAATAGTAGTAGATTTTAAACAGGATTTTATGGAATATACAATTCATCCTAAAAATTTTAAAGACATCACGCTTTTTATGCGCAAAATAGACAGCGAAAAATTAGAGATGCAGAAAGTATATTCACAAAAAGCAAAAAATATATTTGATGAGATCTATACTCTCTATAAAAATCAAGAGCTAAATGTAAAAGAATACCCTCAATTTGCGCTATTTGCATATATGATGAAAGATAATGAAACAGCAGTTGCATTGATAACAGAAAGGCAGAATCAAAATACAGTCCAGAACCTTGCCAAATCTAACAAAGACATACGTACTAGAGACTATATATTTGAAGAAGTGTCAATGCGTGCTTTGAATATTAAACATGAAATAAATGAAAATATCTTCTCACGCGACAATGGATATTTATCTGATGCATTCAAAAATAGACTTAAATCACTATCATTTGACATTGCGCTTAAAAATTATGTCGTTGCTGCGATATATTCCTATTACAAAGATGATTTAAGCTTTTCAATCGATTTCTACAACAACTTGAAATTTCGCATGAATAACAATGCATTTTATTATAAAAATAATTTATTTTCTGTTGAAATAAACTCTTATATCTCAATATTGCATAATGCATTTGGAAATTACAAAGACAGTAATAACCTCATAAAAATTATAGAAAATAATATCTATAGTATTGATGCGTATAAAGATCTGAAATGCTCTGATAAAGTTTCATTGGGGTTGGCTTATCTAAGCTTTGGTGATGTCAAATGGCTGAAATACTAAAACCTTTAAATAGCTTGTCAAAAAAAGACGCTATTGAAGAAAAGGTTAAAAATCATTTTAATGACCAAATATGGGATTCAAAATACAAGCTTAATTTGGAAATATCAGATGCAGAGCGAAAATACAGCGCAAATAATATGTTCCTAGATGACTGGATAATTACAATTAAACTGAATCCTGATATTGAAGATAAATTGCATGAGGCATTTGATGAGATTGCATCAGGCTTTGATTTTGTAGATGATCTTATATATACAGTTATCAAGCATGAAAAGGGGCATTGGGAAATATGCCCAAAGGATATAGCCTATGAAAATATGCTATACAATTCTATATATAAAGAATTGGCAAACAAGGATCCTAACTTTATGTCTCTTGATGATATATCAAAGAAAAATTATGCATATTATGTATTTAACATTTTTGCAGACATAATTGTAAACCTCTCAAACAAAGGGGATAGGAAATTTGAGGACGGAAGGGTTTTTTCCTATTACTTGAATTTCCAGGCAAATCCAGATGTATCAGATTTGTATTATGTATTTGTAAATTCTCAGGTAAATCTACTCAATAAGTCGTTTGCACATATTTTTGGCGCACATGAAGACAATCCTAAGGAAGAACTCAGAGAGCGCAGACTTAAGACTATAAGCAAAGACCTGCTGGCGGTATTTGTAGGCCCTGATATGGCTGAAAAAGCTTTTTCAAATGCCTCAAATGACAGTACTGTAGTTACCATAACTTCTAAGCTTAAAAATGAGGAAACATGGAAAGACAAAGTGCCTAAATTTATAGATGTCATCCTACCATTGCTTAATAATAAAGATATTTTAGACCTTAATCAGGGGCTAATAGGTGCGAATACTACAAATAAGAATAAAACATCTTTTAATGAGTTTGACTCTATTTATAATAACTTGGCAGAGAAGCTGATCTTAAAAAATTTCAAGACAAAAACTCCTGCTTATAATCTATATTTAAGAAAAGATTTCTCAAATGACTCTACTAATTTTATTTTCAGCAAGACAATATTAGAAAAAAATGGCTTGAACATACCTGTTAAAAAGATGCCGTACAGCATGAAAGTCCCTATTTACAGGGATAATGATCTCTTATTTGTTGCAGATGTGTCAGGAAGTATGAAGTGGACAGGAAATGCGCTTGACGGAAGCCTATATGATATGTGCATACGCTCTATATATTCAATATTTAATTATCTGACTCAGTCAAGGCAAATCCAAAATAAGAGTTTTGGTCTTATCCAATTCAGCGAAAAAACTAATTGGTCTGGATGGACTGACCATGACAGTTTAACTAATTTGAAAGAAAACATTTTTAAGCAGTATCAGAATTCGGGGACAACAATTGATGTTGCCAAATTAAAAGAGGCATTCAGCGCAACAAACAAAAAATTTATAGTCATCCTCATAAGCGATGGGTGGATATATAATGATGAAGAAGTCATAAATGCGCTTGAACCCAAGATAAAAGCTAATGAAGTAGTTTTTTTTAAAATAAATAATCCCGATATAAAAGCAGATAATGTGGCTAGCAAGTTTACAGACATGTTCAGAGCGCTGCATGGCAATATTATAGAAATATCAAAGCCAGAGGATCTTGTCAACAAGATAATCTTAACAGGGCTAATGCATAGATAAAGACATAACCCTGCATAATTCTGCAAAGTTTTATGTATCTACATTGGCAAATTGTCAATTTATCAGCAACATTATTAAATATTTATTATCATATTATCAATTATAATCTGCATCTATCTGGTTTAGAATATACATTCAAAATTTTTACTTTGTCCCGGATTAAAAGGGTGCGAAAGTCTTTGCGATTATGTTTTATGTTTTAAATATGGTGTAAGTATGTATCCTAATATACAAGCGTATGATAGAGGCGGAATGTTCAGCCCTGAAGGAAAATTATTTCAAGTTGAGTATGCAAAAGAGGCAGTCAAGAAAGGTGCTACCTCTATCGGTATAATTGCAAAGGACAGCGTTGTACTAATAGCTCATAAAAATATAATTGAACCCTTATTAATTCCAAGTACTGTCCAGAAAATATTTAGGATAGATCAGTTTATAGGCGCAACATACAGTGGTCTTGTCTCAGACGGCTTGCGCATAATAAGCTCAATGAGGTCTAAAACCCAAACTCATAGGATGATATATGATGAGACAGAGTCTGTTGAAACAATTGCAAAGGAAGTTTCAGAGGAAATGCAGCAAGCAACGCAATATGGAGGTCTAAGGCCTTATGGAGTTTCATTGCTTGTTGCAGGCTTTGACATTGCCCCAAAACTCTATGAAGTAGAACCTGGTGCTGCATTCTTTGGCTATAAGGCAGATGCGATAGGCGCAGGCAAGAAGGTTGCAGAAGAAATCCTTGAAAAGGAGTACAAGGATGATATGTCAATTGATGATGCAATAGATCTTGGTCTGAAAGTCATAAACAAGGTAAATACAAAAAAGATAACCGAGTCAAATATTGATATTTCAGTTATAAACAAGGAAGAAGGATATAAGCAGATCTCACAGAAAGAAATCCAAAAGTATCTTTGATTATTTTGATTTTTTATTTATTTATTTATTTAATTTTTTATTTATTTTTTATAAATAAATTCAAATTCTTAATGAAATTAAACTAATAATAAAACCTTAATAGAATTATACATAAAATCTTCAGTTTGAAACTGATCTGATATAATGCCAAAAATCGTGATTGCAAAATACCATAATAGCAATGAAACATTTGAGATATTTGTGGATGCAGACCTCGCTTATGATTTTATAACAGGGAAAATAAGCGACCCGCTGAAGGCTCTTGATGTAGAAGAAGTTTTCAAGGACGCAAAAAAAGGCGAAAGGCAGAGCCCTGAAAAGCTGAACAAAGTGTTCAACACGACAGACATGGCAAAAATAGCAGAAATTATCCTTAAAAATGGGGATGTCCCAATTACAACAGAGCAAAGAAATAGGCTTCTTGAAGAGAAGAGAAAGCAGATAATAGAGATAATATCAAAAAACTCAATAGACCCAAGAACCAATGCCCCAAATCCTCCTCTGAGGGTAGAGAATGCAATGAAGCAGGCAAAGGTTACTGTAAATCCGTTCAAGTCTGCTAATGAGCAGATTGATGAAGTAGTAAAGAAAATAAATATGATAATGCCTATAAAATTTACGAATGCAAAGCTTGTTGTGACAATACCCCCTGAGTTCTCAAATAGGTGCTACGGGCTGCTGAAACAGTTCGGATTGAAATCAGAGCAGTGGCTTTCTAGCGGCGCACTTCAGGCAAATCTTGAATTTCCTGCAGGCTTGCAGACAGATTTTTTTGATAAGCTGAACAAACTAACACAAGGCAAGGCAGATGTAAAAATTATGACATAATAGTGTAATTTTTTTCTTGCTGCATAAAAACCATTGGATTTCCTGCATTTACTGCAAAGATATTTATTAATTTACAAGACAATTATTCATGTTATATTTTATTTAATTCTTATTTAAAATTTATTTAAAAGCAAATCTCTATTCATGCCATTTGTTGTGCTGCTGCATGTATAAGATTCATCGCATACAAAAGGCCTAATTTTTGGGGTTTGCTCAAATAACTAAACTTTCAAGGATTTTATGAACACTATTTTAATTCCAGGAGATTTGATTGAAACAGATGTTGCGAGGAACAGGAACTATTATTTTACTGACGGCAGCAACTCCTACTGCACTTCTATGTGCATTCTAAACAACGGCAGGCTTGTACCTCTTGAGGGGCTATGGTATCCAAACGAGGGTGAAACTGTTGTTGGCGTAGTCAAGGAAGTAAAGAACAGCATTGTTGAGGTTGACCTTTCACATTTTCTTAGGGCAATAATAATAAAAAGCCCGAGGGACAGGATAGCATTTAGAATAGGCGATATTATAGAGGCAAGCGTAAAGCAGGTTGAGGACAAGAAGACAATCATACTTATATTTCCAAGACTTTTGAAGAATGGGCAACTGCTACAGGTCAAGGCAGTGAAAATTCCGAGGATAATAGGCAAGAACAATACAATGGTAGCGCAGATATCCAGCTTTACAAAATCTAACATAGTAATAGGCTATAACGGCCTTATATATATAAGAGGAGGCGACATGGCGCTTGCGGTTTCTGCAATATTAAAAGTTGCAGCAGAAGCCCACAAGCCAGGCCTAACAGAGGGTGTAAAGAAATTCCTGGAGAGGGAGCTTGAGGTGACTGAAAAGTAGATGCAGGTGGTCAATATGGCAAACATGTTAAACAAACCAGAATTATTAAGAGAGGATGGCAAAAGGCTTGACGGGAGAGATCTCGATGAGCTGAGGCCTCTTTCAATCAAGGCAAATGTCTTGAAAAATGCAGCAGGTTCTGCATATACAGAATGGGGGAACAATAAGGTTCTTGCTGCTGTTTACGGACCTAAAGAAGTAGTGCCTAGGCACTTTCTTGATCCAGAGCGCGCAGTAATAAAATGCAGGTATGCAATGGCTCCATTTTCTTCACTCTCGGACCACGGGAGATCAGGGCCGAACAGGAGGGCAATTGAGATTTCAAAGGTGACCAAAGAGGTGTTTGACAATGTTGTCTTGCTTGAGGAATTCCCTGAAACAGCAATCGAGATTTCAATAGAAATATTGCAGAGCGATGGCGGGACAAGGGCAGCAGGAATCACGACAGCAGCAGTTGCACTAGCAAATGCAGGCATACCTATGAGGGATCTTGTCTACTCTGTTTCTGCAGGGAAAATCAAGGATAAAATTATATTAGACCTGGACATGCTTGAAGACAACTATTCAGATGCAGACATGCCAGTGGCCGTGTCCCCTAGGACAGGCAGTGTGCTGCTTCTCCAGATGGATGGCGAGATGACAAGGCAGGAACTCAACCTTGGTCTTGATACTATATTAGAGGCAGGAAAGCAAATATCAAAGATCCAGAGGCAGGCTCTGATCGATGTTTACGAATAAAGGTTATCACATGAACGCTATAAATCTTGCAAAGGCAAATTATATTAAGGAGCTGCTAAACAGGGACATGAGAGAGGACTCACGGGCACTCACGGACTTCAGGGACATATCTATAAATACAAGCATTTTGAAGAATGCAGAGGGCTCTGCCCAGGTTGATCTCGGCGGTACAAGAGTGCTTTGCGGCGTAAAACTTCAGCCAGAGGAGACAATGAAGGACACTCCTGACCAGGGCAATCTTATTGTTTCAGCAGAGCTTCTGCCGCTAGCATCAAAGGACTATGAGTCTGGCCCCCCATCTCCTGATTCAATTGAACTCGCACGAGTAGTTGACAGAGGTATAAGGGCAGGACAGTGCATTGACCTTAAAGATCTTTTTATAGAGGAAGGAAAGGCATGGACAGTCTTTGTGGACTTGTATATACTTAATTTTGATGGCAATTTCTTTGATGCATCTTATATGGCTGCGATGGCTGCACTTTCTAGTACATGGATTCCGAAGTATGAAAATGGTGCTGCTGTAATGGAAGAAAGAGTAAGGAAACTGAAGGTGGACAATATTGTTACAGCGACTACATTCGCAAAGATAGGCCAAAAAATTATACTGGATCCTGATGTGAATGAAGAGGCCGTAGCCTCTACAAGGCTTACAATAGCTGTTGACAAGGAGTTTATTAGGGCGATGCAGAAAGGTCTCTCAGGCAGTTTTACACAAAAGGAGATACAGGATATGGTTGATATAGCATTTGAAAAGCATGCGATGCTAAAGGATTATGTCTCTCCGCAGTCAAATCAGTGAAATGCAAGTTGCATTGCATTTGATATAATTGTAGCCTGCAAAATATAGGCAGGCATAAATATTTTATCTGTTTAATTGTATTATAATAAATTGTTAAAATTAATTTAATTCATAGGGCTCAATAGTTTAATTTTGTGGTTTCAATGGCTAACTTTAGTATCAGATATGGAACAAGGATAAGGAAAAGGTTTTTCGAAATCAAGCACAAAAAGCAAGCAAAGTACAAATGTGAAAGCTGCGGAAAGATTGCTGTAAAAAGGATAGAGACAGGAATATGGCAATGCAAGCATTGCAACAATATTTATGCAGGAGCAGCATATTCATTTACGAGTGAGGCAGGAGAAAGGTCAAAGAAGCTTATAGATGCGATCAAAAAGTAATTTTTAAGTAGCAACTAACAAAAGTTGCTAAATTTTTGCACCAAGGCTGCAAAAATTTAATAAATTAAGTAAACTTTTAAGCAGGTTTAGTTAAGAGTAAATTTTAGATTGATTATATGCCATCAGTTGAAATTTTAGATGATAAGGAGAACAACAAGTCATCAGAAAGCTTTTTTGAGGCTATAGAAAAGCTAATAGAGCCTAAAACTACCATACCTCCAAAACAACAGGATTTAAAATCTGGATCCGAGCTGCTCAGAAAAGACTTAAAAAATCCTGAAACAGAAGGTATGTCAGAGCAGTACAAAAAAAATGAACAAGAACTTCTCAGAAAGCCAGATAATATTCCAGTTTCTCAGCAGCCGCCTGACGTCGGCAAAACCAACATAAGCACGAAAAAAGCATAAATTATATATATTTAAATACCCTTTATATTTTAGTTTAACTTAAATTAATTAAATTAATTATTCCTGATAAGATGGTAACAATAAGTTTTTCTCCAATAAAAGAGTTAGTAATCCACGAAATAGTAGATATGGACTTTAATGACCTAATGAGAGAGAGAGTAACGCCTGCAGGCAATATGCCTCTTTATTGGTGCAATGGCATCCTGTTCAGTTTTTCGTCAATGCCGATGTCAAGACAGGTTACAAAAGACTATCTTGAAGGCAAAATTCACTGGATAGAAGTGCACTACACAAAAAAGGATAAGTTTGAGCCGATAATGGAAATGTATGATGAACATTTGAGTTCTACAATTAAAGTAAGAGTTATAGACACGAGCAAGTCTTTATTGCATTTAGAATTTATAAAATGGCTGAAGAGCAACCAAAAAATAAAGTGATTATTATGGCATATGTTTGTTTGAATTGCGGAAAAGAGATAGATGATATAAAATATTTTATATCCTGCATAAATTGCGGAAGCAGAATTCTTGTCAAAAGAAGGTCAAACCTTGCAAAAGAGGTATCAACAGATTGATGATAAGTAGGCAGAATTTTTAATACTTAATTGATATTTTGTTTACTCCTTTCTTTATCTTCAAATCCTGTTTCTGATTTTTTTATCTTTTCAATCGTCTTATCAAGGGACTCTTTAAGTTCTTTTGCAATAAAGTTCTTCGACATTGTATCTGCCTTTAGTGCAATTGCTATTTTTGATGCATACGCCCTTGCAATCTTTCCTCGCAAGCTCTTTTTTTCAGTATTGATTGCAGGTAACTTGAATAATATACCGTATTTGGGTGGTTTGGAGCCGAATTTTATATGCTTAAATAGAGCCTTCTCAGCGCCAAGCAGCTGGATTGTGCTTGCAGGCATCATTGCCAGTTTATCAAGCGATCCTGCCTTGTCCAGCAGTTCTGCTGAAATTTTTTCATCAGTAAGATATGTTGTATTAGGCAGCAGTCTATTTGCAGCCTCTTTTATATAAGCCTCTATTTTGCCTGCTTCTAAATCTGTTTCTGAAATAAATTTCACAAATGATGAAATTATTTCCTTTTCATTATTGTTCAACTTTCGACCACTGCTGTTTATATATTTTGCATACTGCTCTTCCCCTTTTGCAGCATCCTGTGCAATCTTTGTGAAATCTTCTCCATCCAATTTCTCTTTGGATTCAAGTGCGTTGAAAAATTCTCTAAACTGGACTATTGATCCAAGTTTAATTTCTGGAAAATACAGCCCGAACCACTCTGTAACCCTTTCCATGAAAAGGTTGCTGGACCTGATAATTTCATTATACGCGTTGATTGCCTGAATAAGTACAAATTCTTCATTTGCATAGTTCATCTTTATTTTTTCCTTTGCCTTCTTAAATGCAATACTCCTTATCTTAAGCATATCCCTTCGTTTAAAGTTTTTTTGACCGCCTTTGCTGCCTTTGAAATTTTTAAAATTTTTCATTAAACCATCTTTATCTTAATATTTTATTTTAAAGTTTTATTATATTTATTGCATTAATTGCATTAATACAAGGCAGTGCTGTAAAATATATGATATTCTTTTGTTCTTAAATAGGATGTGCTTTGCATATGTATAAATAAATATGTCAAGCATAAATAAAAAACCTGCATAAAAATAAAATTAGCATAATTTCTTTTATATTTCAGTTTATTTATTGACAAGGTTTAAATATATTTGTTTTAAGAATATAGGCTATAATGTAAAAATCAAAAAGTGATTTATATGAAGTTAAATCCACATATAAAGATGTTGAAAATTGAAGATGCAGAAGAAGACGAAGACTCTGAGTCTGATGAAGAAGATGACGAATACAGTGATGATTCTGATGATGAAGATCTTAACGATGAAGATGAGGACTATTAATAAAGATTAATTAAAAGCATTTTTTATCAAAATTAATTCTTTATTCTTTATTTTTTCATTTTTCATTAATTTTTTCATCTATTTTTTATTATTTTTATTTATTATAATTTATTTTTTATAATTTTTTATAGACCTTTATTTTATTTCCATTAATTATTTTTAAGATTTGATGAAAGCTTGGCTTAACAGGAACATTATTTTTATCTCTCTTTCAGCAATGTTCGCTGATTTGGGCTATCAAACAATAATTGCAGGATTTCCAATTTTACTTGTACTTTATTTTGGCGCAGCTCCAACTCTTTTTGGCTTAGCAAGTGCGCTAGCCTTCGGAATAGGTTCATTTTTAGGCTATCTTGGGGGAAGAATAGGAGATAGATATGGGAATAAGAAGATAGCAATCATCGGCAATCTGCTTATTCCTCTTCTTTCTCTTATAGGCCTCGCTATAAGCCCTATTGCTGCTATCGCCCTTTTCTGTGGTGGATGGTGGGCAAGAAATTTTAGGACGCCATCTAGAAGAAAACTGTTAAGTGATTCTGCAGTAAAATCTGCAAAGACGAAGGCATTTGGGTTTTTGCATATGCTTGATATAGGCGGAGGAATGCTGTCTATAATTGCTCTGCTCATATTGCTTGGTAATGGCTTAAGCTTAAGGACTATTTTCTTAATTACTGCTATTCCTATATTGCTCTCAACAATATTTTTGCTGTTTGTAAAGTCTCCTAAAGTAAATCTAAGAAAAAGAAATAGCCGTATTAATGTTTCATCAAGAGGCAATATAAATGCATACAAGGGTGTAATAATTGCAACTGCTCTTTATGGTTTCAGCAGTTACAGTCTTGGCTTCCCTATCCTTACAATAGCAAAATCATCAACAAGCATTCTTGGTATTGCATCATATTTAATCTATATGGGTATATCTGCATTTACAGGTTATTTAATAGGGCTCAATGTAAAGAGTATTATAAAGGTACTGTCTTTTTATGGCTACATAATTTCCGCAGTAGGATCGCTGCTGCTTGGCATAAGCTATGCATTCAACCTAGGTATATTTCCTATGTATATAGGTGTTGCCATATTAGGATTTGGATTTGGAGTTATTGAAACATTAGAGCCTACTGTTGTGTCAATAGCCTCAAATACCTCAAATAGCATGGGATTTCTTACTGCATCAAGGTCGCTGGGGCTGTTTTTTGGAAATCTTATAATGGGCATTCTTTATGTAATCAATCCATTTGATTCATATACTTATGCTGCAGTAGTCTCGATAATTGCAGGGATAATTATTTATACTGCTGGCAGAAATTTTAAGATAAAATAATGTAGCATTATATAATGAAATTAAATGACCACATCAATAATTCATCACAAGAAATTAATAACCATTTATCCAATATAATAACGCTGTTAAATCTGATTTGGGCTCGTAGCTCAGCTTGGATAGAGCAATAGCGTCCTAAGCTAAAGGTCGCGGGTTCAAAATAAACTTTTGGACGAAGTTAATCCATAAGTAATATGGAAAT
>JAJYVI010000029.1 GCA_021792115.1 Microcaldota archaeon
CCTCTATCTATATTGAATGTGCCGTCCCTTTTTATCATGCTGTTTATCCCTTTGATACGCAATGAGAGGTAAATGCTGTCCAATGCTGAGCCTGGAATAAACAAAGATACTAATTTTACAGCCCTGAATACATTCATGCGCCCATTAATATCAAAAATCTTCATTAACATTTTTATTTTAAGGCTATTATGTATTATGCTATCATTCCATATATCATATACCTTATCAAATCCTGTAGTGATATTGCTTTGGCTTGAAATCAATGGATTGCTTGAAAATAATATATTTGTATACCCATCTATTTTCAATTTGCTTGCAAGAGTTATTTCATTATTTCCTAAAAAATTTGTTTTCACAAGCCAAGGATCAATATTTTTAAATGAATGAAAGAAGTCTTTAGGGAGGTTGCGCAGATGCGTAACATTTTTATTTGTAAATATTGATGCATGTGAAGGAATTGTCCATGTTCCAGGAGATATTGCATTCAGATATGAAGTTCCGGCACGCGCAAGGGCTGCAGTGTACTGCATTGCATTAATGTCTGCTTGCCTTACAGTATCAAGAAGGAATACAATTATATTCTTTTTATTATTTTTAAGAGATTTTAATTTTGACATGAAATCGGTGATTTATTACATATTTTATGTCTAGTACAAAAATTTAATATAATTTTTAGTTTATTTCTTTTAAAATAAATTTTATTGCAACTTTATTAAATATTACTATTTAATTATTAATACAGACAATACAGGCGAACAAACTTAGCAGGGATTTTATGCAGGATAAGCGCAAAGCTAGTACTAAACATATAAAAAATAAGTCAAGCAATCGAAATGACAAAGGCAGTAATAATTTATGGTATGAAGCTGCTGAAAAGAATAAAGTAACGAAAAAGAACTATTCACAAATGATGCATAAAATCAAATTATACACAGTACTTTTTACAGGAATAGGGATAATTATATATTTTGTCATTGCATTCCTTGCAGGTATTATTAAAGTCGCAGGCATAATAGCATCATCTAAACTCTATATCTATATATTTGCATTTGCAGCAGTATTCGCTGGATACAGCTTAAGATATATAAAATGGTCTTATTCTCTGAAAAAGTTAGGCATAAAAATACCATTTAAAACAAACTTTAAAGTCTACCTCTCATTGTACTCAATGGATCTCACTCCTGGCAGAATAGGTAGAGTAATAATGGCATATACATTAAATAAAATCACTAAGGTAAGAATTGCAAAGCTGCTACCTGTTATAATGATGGACATGTTCACAGATTTCCTTGGAGTTGCTATACTTGCAATATTCTCTGCAATTTATTTCGATAAATATGTAGTTTACATAATAATTGCTGAGATAATAATTCTTGCACCTTTTGCATTCGTTCTCAATAGTTGGCTTTATAAAATGTTAAAGAATGTACTTAAGAAAAATAGGTTTCTAAGAGTATTCTCTATATATGGCGATGAATATTTCCTTTCTCAAACAAAACTAAATAATCTTAAAGTATATCTTGTTTCCGCAAGTGTAAGTGCAGCAGCAATATTTATGAATGCAATGGCTTTGTATACAGTGCTTTTATCAATAGGTTTTGCAACGCCTGTTCAAGGAGATGTTTTTATTTATTCCACATCTCAGATTTTTGGAATGGTTTCAGCAGTGCCTGGCAATCTTGGAGTTATGGATGGTTTGCTCGTAGCTATGACCAGCAGCGTATATCATCTCAGTTTTGCAGTAGGATCTGCGGTAACAATAATGACAAGAATGGCAACCCTATGGTTTGGAATCTTTATAGGTATTGTATTTTTTCTAATTTCACTTAAATACTGGAAAAGCGAAAAAGAAAATAATAAATAGGAAAATAAGAAAAGTAAATATTATGATATACAATTCTAAGATTAAGGGGCGATTTAATGGAGATAAAAAATAAAGTTATACCTCAAAAAGATATTGATAATTTAAAAAAGCAAATGAGACAGATAAAATTATGGCATGATCGTACAAATGCAGAGGAAGGAATTGTACAAGCAATACATGCAAACCCTAGAATGCTTACTGAAAAAGTACATGGCATATTTGATAACATTCTTGTTGCAAAGTATTTTATTGATAAAGGAAACGAAAAGATAAATAAGGCAATAATAGATGCTGCACCTGAAATACTTAATAAATATTACTCTGATTTTGGGCAAGAATACGGTTATGATAATTTCAGTGGATTAAGCCAGAAAAAACATAGTATAGGATATTCAATTGCAATTAAAAATACTTCGTTGATAACATATATGCTTGAAAAAAATGCAGATCTTGCAGAGGATAATGATTTCATAAAAACTGCAATTGAATTTGGATCTGATGAAACAATAAAATATCTTATTGACAATTTTACGCCAAAGATATTTGCTATTGATGAAAAAAGCAATAGATTATTTGCAAGTCTGATCCTTAATATTACAGAATCTATAGGTATTGTTAGCTCTATTGAAAATAAACTGAAAATAATTATGGAAGAGTTACCTACAGATAGCAATAACAGAAATTACTTTAATAGACTTAATAAGGAGATTAGCAAATTCAAAACAGATTACTTTAAAAAGTTTGAAAAAAAGCAGAAAGAATGAGTTCTGATCTACAAAAATGATTGCATCAAGTTTTATTCATGTAGTAAATATTTTATAGTGAATACAGTCATATTAAAATAGCAGTATATACAATAGATTATTCACGAATCCTTGTTAAATAATAATAAGATAGCGTAAGCATTGAGTAATAAGCATTACCTTAATTGTAATACACCATATAGAAATTTCTTATCATCAAATTATTACTTTTTAATTTATACAAAAATATAAATACTTTTACTTTTGTAAATATTTATTTATTTAAGTATAATAAATTATTTAATGTAATATAGCATAATGTAGAGTATAATTTGATGATAATGATGAGTTTATTAGGATTTAGAAAAAAACCTGATAGAAAAGAAAATTGGGATGAAACGTCTGAACTTAGCTTTACAATAACCAATGATTATCCGGACACATCTGATGAACAGAAAAAATACATCTTAATAGGCAAAAAAGGGCGCAATAAGATATATTCATTGGATGCAAGGGGCATAAACAGCACAGAAATTAGTATATTAAACCGAATAAAATACAAAACTATTATTGCACTTGCAGGGCTTAATTTCAAGGATTATAGCAAAGAGAATATAGATAAAGCAGCAAATATCGCAATGGGATTTCTAGCAGGAGAGGAAACGTATAGTGATAAAAATTTTCTTTCTTATATAATTGCCCATGATACAATAGGCTATGGCCCAATTGGTATTATACTTGATAACGCAGAGAACATTGAAGAGATCCTTATAAACTCTCCAGATACTAACATAATTATATTTCACCATAAATATGGCTATTGCAAAACAAATATGAAGTTCAATGGAGAACGACAATTTAGATTTACAATAAATAAGCTAATAGAGTCTATTGGGAGAGAGCTAAACTCGGAATTCCCTATAATTGATGCTAATATTTTCAATGGCTCAAGAATACATGCACAGTTAAGCCCGTATGCTACAAAAGGAGCTATTGCATCAATACGGCTGAACCAGGACTTGAAATTTGATCTCAGAAGGATTATTGAAAATAATACTGCTTCGTGCGACTTAATTGCATACATATGGATGGCATTGGAATGCGGTATGAATATAGTCATCTCAGGCGCGCCTGCATCTGGCAAAACTTCACTCCTTGTTGGGCTTACATGCCTTTTGCCAAGATACCATAGAATCGTTAGCATTGAAGAGGATATGAATGAAATAAGGCTTGGAGGAAGCATGATAAACTCTGTGTCTTTGCAGGGCATGACAGGCAATAGCAAGGCAAGTACACAAAGCCAAGTAATAAATTCTCTAAGGCTAAGACCTGACAGAATTATTATAGGAGAAATACGAGGGGCAGAAGCCAGTGAGCTTTTTTCAGGAGCAAATATCGGTGTGCCTTTTGCAACTACTATGCATAGCAGTGGAAATGGCAGTTTACTTGTAAACAAGCTAATTTCAAAGCCGATGAACGTGCAACCTCAGGCCATTGGGATGCTTGATATTTCTATATTTATGAAGCAGGATTTAAACTTTAGAAAACTTCAAAGCATAACAGAATATAAATGGCTTATAAGAGGCGAGATAACAGCAAATGAAGTGGAAAGGAGTGAAGAAAACGGGCTAGCTTTCAAAGAAATACTTGTTGCTCATGACTTAGAATTAGATTTTAAAGAGTTAAGGCATTCAAAAACAATTGCAAAATTCAGTAAATCTCGGCTTATGCCGATTGCAGATACAATAAAGGAACTCAAAAAAAGATCCCTGTACTTATCGCAAATAAACAATCCTGAAAACATGCACAAAAATACAGAAGATTTCATTGCAATGTATAGCAACATAGAGGATTAAATGAAAATAAATGTTATTAAATATACAAGGAATATAGTGGTATTTAAAAAACAGATAGCTGTAGATGCTAGTGCAATTGCATCATTATTTCTTGTGTTAATATTTATAGGGGTAAATGTAGGTATGCTTGCATCAATCATTCTTCCTTTATTTGCTGTTATTTTGGTCCTTGAAGTTCATTCGCAAAATAGAAAAATTATGAACAATCAAATTGATGAACTGCTACTCATCCTCCATGCCACTATGATTAACTTACAGAGTAAAATGACAACATATAATAGCATAAAAGGCGCGTTGAGTATGATTAATGTAAATTCTGGTAAGCATTCACGTGTGGATGATAGACTAGTCTTTAATGTATTCAACAGAATAGTAAATGAACTAAAATTTCATGATATTGGAAATGCAATAGACTCTACAATTAATAGAAGTCTGAAAAGCGATGAAAATGAGATGCCTGCATTTCTTTTAACAGCATTATTCGATATTGCCAATGACTACAAATCAAACCAGGATATTTTTATTTCGATAAAAAATGCGTATAGAGGAATACAAATAATGAAGATCAACATGCAGAATAAGCGCATGAATAATATAAAGAAATTTTTTACACTAGGAGTAGTGCTTACAACAGTAGTTCCCAGCATCATGCTATTTGGATTTATAGCATATTCTATGATATTCTATTCATACAGTGAATTTATGATATTCAGCATCATACTTGCAGGCATATTTCCATGTGCATATATGATACTACAGATGCAAGTCAGCAGCATATAAGGTGATTAGATTATAAAGGTAATTAGTTCAATTAAAAATAAGATATTCCAATATTCAGATAATAGGATTACAAAATACAATAAAAGTGTGCCATATCAATCACCCTCTCTAGTGCTTGTAGCAGAAACAGGATTGTTTGTGCTTGGAATTTTACTTACAATTTGGAATTTACTAATACCTGGAATTGCTATATTTGTCTGCTTTGCTGTAATATTTATAATTTCAAAAAATAAACATAGAAAAACCCAAATAAATAATGATGTATATGATTTTATTTCACATCTGATTTACTGGTATAAACTCAAAAAAAGCAGACTGCATCTTATTGAATCTTCATTAAGCAGGAAATTCTTCTTCTATAATGATGTAACCAATGCCTTGGTAATATATAGGAACTGCGGAAATGCTAAAGAGGCATTCAAACATATTAATACAAATAATTCTTTTTATCTACGGCAGGTATTAAATCTGATTGCACAGTGCATTGACTCTGGAATTGATATTTACAGTGCATTGAATGAAATAAAAAAGCAATTCGATATTGAAAGAAAATACGAGGAAGGCATGCATAAAGAAACGCAGAGCTCGGTTTCAATGATGCAAATAGGCTCATCAGTATTTTTCCCAATATTCAGCGGGATAAGTATGAATATATTGAAGTTCACAAGTCAGATGAATGGAGTTACATTCAATTTCTGGAGCTTTTCAGTTCTTTTCATAGCTTATATTATAACTATAGCATTCATTAATTTTAGATATAAGGATAGCAATTTGCGCTCAAAAGCAGAAAACATTATGTTGCTTGCGCTGTTTTCTGTCATTCTCTTCAAAGCATCATCATCAGCAATATCTCATTCTCTTATTATATAAAACAAAAATACCAGCAGAAATGAAATAGTAATACACATGTAAAAAGTGATAAAATGAAAAACAAAAATAAAAGTATGAAGAATAAGAAAAATTTAATTAAAATGAAAGTAGATAACCCAGGCATTGAAATAAAGCATGCATCCGGTGCCTCTAAAAAGATAAAAAGTGGGATAATTAACCGATTGTTATCTGCAGCATGCAATGTTGTGTTTTTTCAGGATATACTGGCATTGGCTGCAACAAGGCCATTAACCGGTAAAAGACTCCAAGGATCTATAGAATATATAATGATCCTATCTGCAGTAACAATAATAGTTGTCATAGCATTATCAATGATGACTCAGCTCAAGGGAGTCATACTTCATTCATTCTATAATACAAGCAACCAGAGCGGAGCACAGCTGTTAAGCAAAGAGCTAAAGAACTTAAGCAGTATTTGATTGCATGCCAAGAAAATTAAATATATTATTTCAGTTAATGCAGGTATACGGCTATTCTTATAGGTATTTTGCAAAAATTCGTATACAACTTTCATTTGAGTTTATGGTTTACCTTGCAGTCGCAATAAGCTCTATAACAGCAGGTATAGGAATGCTCATACATTTTCACTCAACAGCTTTCTCATTATCTAATAAAATAGACTTGGAAAATTTTGCATTGCTTATAAATAATAATATTGGGCAAGTAGGAACTTTCCAGGCGATTATACCTCAAGGATTATGCAGCGCAAGACCTGAAAATACTATAAGCCAACTTAAGGCACTTGTTTCAGCAAGCGCAATAGTCATTGACAGCAATGATCTATGTAATGGAAGCAAGCCTTTTGGCACTGTGGAGCTTAATTACCTGTCAAATGGGAGTATTGAAATAAGATAACAGGACTAGACAAGAGATTACTTAAAACGATACAAGGATTTTATGCAATGCCAAATTTTATTTGAAGGAGTTATTACATTTGCAATTGCTGCTGCATTCATTACATTGATTCTTTTAGTCCTGCTTGAATTTGAATCAGGGTTGCATGCCATGTACTTAAAATCATCAAGAATGTACATTCGAGCAACAAACGAGATAAATGAAAGTATAACACCATTTACTGACTTCAGAATTATTATAGAAAAATAATATAAAAAGCACAAAAAATGAGATTATGAAAATTATCATTGCAAGCATTGACATGTTAATTGCTATTTTCGTGTTGTCGTCAGTGTTCACATATTTTCTTTATTTTATAGGATCTGGACTTAATGCAATGCTTAAATCATTGTATAATTCAGCGTATAATCTTGCTATAAGCGCCAAAATTCAATCTGTTATATTTTTAACAGAGAGTTCTGGTATAGGAAAAATGGATACCTTAAGGCTTTTTGCAACATACAATGTAGTACTTATGCCATTTAATGCATTAAATAATAATACGTCATTATCACAGCAATGTAAGTGTAAAGAGTTATCTAGAATAATCACAATAGACAGTAGGCAATATAGAGTGGTAATTAATGATGAATAAAGTCAATAAATCTAAAGAAATTGCAGCAGCTGAAAGAAAAATAAAAACATTGCAGGCAAGTTTTGAAATGATGCTCATTGCTTCTGCCATTATTGGGCTTAGTTTAACAGGGATAGGGGTATATAATAATTTTGAACATATACAAAAATCTGCATATGCCAGTATTATTGCAAATTTTATTGGTAATAACAGTATAAATAATATAAGTAGTATTAGCTTCAGTGCAAATGAGCCCCAGATTTATGCATCACTGCATAATATAACTTATGTCAATAAAAGCAATAATCTTCAATTGATATTTTCGCTACCATCCAAATCAAATATCTCAATTGTAATAGCAAACAGCAGCAAATTTAGAGCATTTCCAAAATCAAAAGAGATATTGATAAATGGGATCTATACATTAAGCTTTTCAATAGTACCTATTTCTATAGGGCCATACACTGTGAATATTTCTATCGCAATTGAAAATATATCCGAATTAAATAATCTTGTTAGTACTGCAAATACTACAAATATTAATATTAGTGTAGACTCTTATGCAATGCTTAGCACTGCTGCAAATGTCACTTGGCAAGATGGATACAGTCCCTCAACTGCATTTGAAATAACAAGACACAATGAATCAATGTTATATAATATTGGAAACAACGAGGAGATATATTCTGCATTTATGAAATCATACTGTACATCACAATGGGGATACTGGTGGAGCACATTCAAACATATAAACATGTGCAATGGAATTGCAGGATCTACAAACATAGGATATTTCTGGGAACCATATAGCTGCAATTATGAGCAACCAGAATTATTCTGCATTTACTTATCAAATACAAACCGTGCCTACTCCACAATAAATAACACTTATTCAATTATGTACAATATCTCAGTTGCTGTTTCAGGCTTATTTCAAAGGACTTTATATTCTAATCTATCATCATATGCCAACACTGAAAAAATTAACGAGCCTGGAAACAAAACAGGCAGCATTACTGTAAACAATGTTTCTGGAAATGCGTATGAACCATATTTGAGTTATGTCTTAATGAACAACTCAGGAAACAGATATACGGTCAATATCTCAGTATTCAACTTATACTGGCAATCTCTTGAAAGCCTGAGGCAAGATGCTCAATATTATGATGGCGCATCATTAAATACAGTGCCTAGTGAACTGTCACTTGCGATTGATTCATTGAATATTGCCTCGCAAAAGTTCATAGACGCGCCACAAGAAAATAATAGTGTATGCAATATTGCATCAAAGTTTAATGACTATGTCTGCAAGCCGCTTTCACTTTTATTTTACAATATATTATTTAACACAAGTGATCCTGAGATTGAGAATATGACGATAGAATCACAAGGATCTTCATTGCATATCTACAAATAAAGATGATACATATGATAAAACTACAGTTTGCGATTTTTGAATCAATTATTGCAGCATCCTTGCTTGTATTTGCAACAGCATTCATTGCAAATATGACATATCAATATTCAACAGAATTTAGCAGCAGGCAGCTTACTGGCATGAATTTTATATATGATTTTGCAACAGCACTTGAAAAAAATCAGTCTCTAATGCATTGTATTGAAACAGAGTGTAAAAATGCAAATATTATTCTAAAAAATTTTGCAGAAGCTTATAACATTGATACTGCCAAGGTAAGCATCAATGGGCATGACTATAACTATTCATGCAAATCATGCTTTAATATAAAGTGTAATACAATGACATTCTGTTTTCCTGCAATAGATAACAAATCATATAATATTGCCTGCATATCAGAATGTGGAACTGGTGGTTGATTGGGATTTTATGGATTTGCTATTTTTACATCAATATTAAGTATGATGCTATCTTTAAGCTTCATGCTGCATACTGTATCGCTTGCAAATAATGAATCTATTGCATATAGCACATATAAACATATTCAGAGTATTGAACTTTTTAGTTCAATTGCTAACGAGACAATGAATACATCTAATGCAACAATGTATGCAAACTGGATTGCTTCGCTTAATGCAAGTGCTATATATGACAGTTTATTATTAAATGTGCAAAATAAGTCTATTGAAGTTTACACACGCACAAAGCCCGAGGTTTTTTCGCTAATTAAAGTGTAAAATTTCCATGTATAATTAAAATTATAATATCAAATAAGAGTTACTTTACTACGGGCTTTACAGAAGTGACATCCTCCCACCCGTAAACGGCGTGGGCTTCCTCTGGGTCATGCAATCACTGCATCCCGCAAAGGATGTGTTTTATCGGTTCTCAGTTCTTCGAGAACTGCCTCCATTTGAGGTCTTACACTCTCTCCCTGAGCGTGACTTCCCCTCTGCCCGAGGGTAGTTGCTCTGTGCAATATGTTTATTGATGCATTTATATCCCTATCCATCTGCATGCCGCATCTTATGCAATTGTATTCTCTCACAGATAATGGAATATCCTGGATGTTGCCACAATTACTGCATTCCTTCGACGTGTTCATTGCATCCACTTTTATTACCTTCATACCAGCACTTTCAGCCTTGTATGAAAGCAATCTTATGAATGTATTCCATGAAGCGTTTTGTATTGACTGTGCGAGACGATGGTTCTTTACCATATTCTGAATATGCAGGTCTTCTACTACAAAAGAAGTGTGCCCTGATTGTATCAATTTGTTTGACAAGTTATGTGCAAAGTCCAAGGATTGGTTTGTTGCATGCTCCCATTTCTTCTGCAATTGTAGTTTTGCATTCTCTCTTCTTTTTGATCCTTTCTTCCTTCTTGCTATTTTTCTTTGCCACCTTGCAATATGCTTCT
>JAJYVI010000030.1 GCA_021792115.1 Microcaldota archaeon
TAATTTAAATAAGTTTTGCTTAAATAATAATTATATTTTTGCTTTGGAGCTGCAGATACTCTATTTAAGAATAGGGCTCGCATATAATTTGTATCTTATATTTTATTTTAAAATTTTTAAGTTTATTTTAAGTCATTAAGACTATATATTTGGACTAATTTGATTTTTATGATGATCACACAAGTTGTTATTGCAGGCATTGTTGCATTTTTGTCTTTATTTATACCAGGATTTCTCATTGCACTGGCACTTCTTAAGAAAACAGAGCTAAATATGTTTGAGATTGGTGTTATTGGGTTTATTTTCGGGCTTATTCTTCCTGCGACAATGACTTGGGCAGAGTCTTATTTTATGAAGCAGATTCATTTTTTCTCATTTTCATTAGGTCTGTTTGAATTAAATGCAATAGTGCTTGCAATCATTGGCTTTTTGCTTTGCATTCAGCAAGGTGTAATAACAAGTAGCACATTTAAATTTTCACGCGCAGGCGAAGCAGAAAAAGAAAGGCCTGAAATTATCAAGGAGGCACATAATAATATTATAGAATTAAGACAGGAGTTGCAGGAGTTCAAAGGCGCGCAGAATGTCATAACAAAGCACATTGAAGAAGAGGCAAGTTTGAAAGAGAAGCAGATAAATGAGCTGAAAAACATTTCAGGGCTTAGTATTGAGGAAAAACAAAAAATCCTTGAGCTGCATAAAAAAGAGGACGAGCAGCTAATGCAGATGCACATTAATGAAGAGGAAATGCTTTTGCAGGACTTCAGGAACAAAAAAATAGGCGATGGAAAAAGCCGCTCATTGTATAAATATGCATTTGCAATACTTTTCGCAATCATGCTTATCGTGTTTATAACCAGAATAATAGGCATAGGAAAGTCAAGCACATACTTCGAGTTTGACCCTTATTTTGACATGCTGAATACGCAATCAATACTCACTTACGGATACCAAGTTCTTTATTCTCCTTCTGCATGGCCTATAGCCTCACAAGGCACTATACTTAGAATACAGCCATTAATCCCTTACCTTGAGGCATACTGGTATAGCCTGATGAATGTTTTCACGCATTATTCAGCATTCAATACCACACTAATGTCTAATGTAAGCAGCGTGTATCCCCCGCTTACAGCAGCACTTCTTGTTTTTGTGATATTCCTGCTTATCTACAAGCAATATGATGAATGGATAGGACTTATTAGCGCAGGTTTGATTGCTTCAATACCAGTGCTATTCACTACGTTCGTAGCTGGCGAGCAACTTCTTGAGCCATGGGGTATATTTTCATTATTCTTCTTCTTTGCAACATACATGCTTGCAATCAAGAATATGAAAAGCAACAGGCTTGCGATACTAGCAGGCTTGGCATTTGTATCTACATTTTTGGGCGCGCATTATTATACTGTAGATGCGGGAGTGCTCACGCTTTATATATTAATTCAGGGGCTAATCAATGTACTCAGAAGGGACTTTGACATCAATTTCTACAAAATGAATGCAATTGTAATAGCTATAATCGCGGTGTTTCTTGCAATATATAATCCTTACCATGCAACCCTTACAGGCAGAATACCTTCTGTGTTCGGAATCCCGATAACTGTTTCAGGGCCATTGTTTGCATTGCTTATAATAGCAGTGCTTGAGTATGTTCCGAAGTTCCTGCACAAAAACAAAATTCTTTTCAAAAAGCTTGACTTTAAATCTTATATCACATTCATTGCAGTAATCTGCATAATATTGGTCTTGCTTATTCTGTTTACAAAGCTCGGAGATCCTATTAAAAGTTACCTTACTCTTAGCAAGCATTTCACGACACCAAGCACTCCTCTATTCATGACAGTGCAGGAATTCATCCCGACAGGATTCAAATTCAATTTCGCAAGTAATGGCCTTGGCCTGATTGCAATAGGAATATCAAACTTCTCACTCTTGTTTTATGCAGTAATATTCTCAACAATTATATTGATTTTGCTTAGTATATGGATGAGAAATGACAAGATAGGTATTTTGTATCTTGCCATATTTATTCCTCTACTTTTTGCAGGGCTTTCAGAAGTTAAATACCTACCGCATCTTGCAGTTGCATATGTAATGCTCATAGGCATACTGATAGGAGAGGCATTGCTTTTAAAAAGCAATAATTACTCTCTTAAATTTGACACAAATACAAATATCAAAAAATCATTGGAGCATGTTTATTCTGCAAACAAGGAATTTGCAATTGCAATCTTCTCTCTTGCATTGTTCCTTATCTCATCAATACTGAGCCTTGTGTTTCTTTTGTATGTATATATAAGCCAGAGCATTGTGACAGATAAGTCAAAGAAAAACATTCTTCTGGCACTTATAATAATATTTATTGCAATTGAGCTTGTCTCTGTTTTCGCTTTCAGGACTTTTGTATATGGCGAAAGCCAGACTCTTGTAAATGCAGCCCAGGCCATTTCTGTCCACTATGCAAACCCTGGGAACGAGTGCACCATATTCCAAAAGACAGGGAATATAGCAGGCTCTGATGCCTTCTGCAACCAGGTGCCAGGGTACTGGCTGAATGCAACCCAGTGGATGAAGCAGAATGTCGGCCCGTATGGTCCTAGGATTCTCTCATGGTGGGACTATGGAGACTGGATAAACTGGTTCGGAAACAGCAATGCAGTGCTTAGGGGCGACAACTCAATACCAAAAGAGGACTATGCAACAGCCGCAAACTACGTGCTTGGACCGAAATACGGGTATGACGAGACTGCGCTAGCCAACTTCATGAACACGAACCAAACAAGATATATTGTATTTGACCAGGGCTTGATCCCGAAGTGGGGCGCGCTTGATTTCCTTGCATGCATAAACATAAACGCGACTTCAAAGGCATTTGCAATAAGCCAGGGCGCTCGCCAGGGCGTGCCATATGCACTTGGTCAGTCTCAGTGTGAGCTTTCGCATGACCCAGAGTATGCACTGCTGCCGCTTTCAGCAATAGCAGGCAATGCCACAAGCCAGAACATCAATGATTATTGTTCATTCTCAACAAGCCAGAACCTGTACATAAAGGCGTACTTGGTTGCGAATAACACACTGCTCAATAGCACGGCATGCGTGAGTGCGAACCCGAACCAGAACGGGGCAATGCAGCTCTATACTCCGCAGGGAACAAAGATGAATGCATTCGTGTCAGTGGCAGACCCTCAGATAACATACCAGGGAGAAATTGCAATCCAGGGCGCAAGCTATGTCAGCCTGCTTGTAATATATGCTCCGAATGGTCCGAATGACACAGTTACTGATGCTCCAACAGAGTTCTACAATTCAAACTTCTACAAGGGATTCTTCTATGGTAGGCTTAATGGCTTCACACAGGTATTCCCTGAGAATGCATCAAACCTCACAGGCATCAACCTTGTCAATTATGTGCTGCCGCTCAGGATACTTGAGTTGAACAACTTCACAGGGCAGCTGCCATCAGTGCCTGTAAAGTACCCATGGATAATAAACAACATGTCCATGCCTTGATTGGAAATTTTTTTAAAAAGAAGTTTTATATTTTATCCTTATATTTTTATTTTTTGCCTACGCAATATTGCTGTCAGAACAGCGCTGCACGGAAAGATGCAGAAAGCAAATAAAGTACATAAAATAATAAAGTAAATAAAGCAAGTAAATAAATATAAAATAAATAAAAATGGGCTTGTAGCTTAGCCTGGTTAGAGCACCGGTCTTATAAGCCGGGGGTCGTGAGTTCAAATCTCACCAGGCCCATTTTAATAAAGGGGATTATATATAATTCGATGAAATTTTATCCTCTGTAAATTCTATATCTCTTAGGTATGATTTTAACATAGTTTTATTATTGAGAGGGCTGAAAAAGGGAGGTTTAAGAAATTTTTAGACCAATTGCATATAAAAACAAGTCTTGTAAAGAAACTATAGCAATGCAATGTCTACATCTAAATTTAAGTTTTTAACGTAGTATTCTAATACTCATAAAAAGATAAAAAACAATAAACAAAATAACAATAAGATTAACATGGACGGCAAAATAAAAATTTTGGCTTTTGGAGGGAGTTTCAGAAATGGCTCTTTTTCTAATGTACTATTAAATGAGATTAAGTATCACTTGCCTGCAAATGCAGAAATTGAAATATTCAGCCTTAGCAAGATTCCGATGTTTAATCAGGATCTTGAACAAGATCCTCCTAAAGAAGTAAAGGAATTCAAATCAAAGATAAAGAACTCTGATGCGTTAATAATTGTTACTCCTGAATACAATTATTCTGTGCCTGGTTTTATAAAAAATGCTATTGACTGGGCATCAAGGCCCTATGGCGACAATTCATTTGATGAAAAGCCAGTGGCAATAATAAGTTCGTCCACAGGCATGCATGGCGGTTCACGCGCTCAATATCATTTAAGGCAGATTCTTGTTTTTCTTAATATGCATCCAATAAATAAGCCAGAAGTTATGATTCCATTTATAGACCAAAAAATAGAGAATGGAAGAGTGACAGATCCTAAAACACAGCAAAAGATAAAAGAGCTTATAGACGCTCTTTTGGCATGGACATCAAGGATAAATAATAAAAAATAAATGTGAATTATAAACTCTACAGTAATTAATCCTGCATAACAAATCAGTTCAGTTTACAAAATTCATAGCAGAAAACCCTATCCTTCAAATAGAAGAGAAGATAGAAGAAGATGTCAGAACATAATTTCATAATGTATTATGTATCCTATGCAGGAGACTCACGAAACCAAAAAGGCATTTATAAGCAGGTTTTAAAATATTTTGAGTATTAATAATTGTAACATATACAGCATATTATAGTGGGATTTTGCAGGAATCTAAAAAAGCCAATGGTGCATTGCATGTTAAGGGCATAGCCAAGGCTGATGCGGATAAAACAAAATCGCAGGGCAGCAATAATTCAATAGCATCGGATATCAAATCCCTTGCAGACTTTTTTTACATAAAAACTGTTCCTTCTTATGGGAATAACTTCTTTTTTACAATAGGAATATACTTACTTGAAATTTTTGCAATTCTTGCAGTAACAGGAATCATAATGCTCGTATTCGGGCCGTACTGGTGGAATCTTACACCAGCAGGCAATTTTATGCAAAGCGTGCATTTGTGGGCTGCAGAAGCATTTGTGACATTGATATTTCTTCATCTTTTTGTAAATCTCTCTACATCAGCATTCAAGAAAAAAAAGATTGTGTGGTTGCTAGGCTCACTTGTACTGCTTATTGTCTTGCTTGAATTTGCATTTGGGGTAGGGGTAAATGGAAATTTCATATCTCAATGGAATGCAAAGGCAGGTGCTGACCTTTGGAATGGACTCGGCTTTGGATATTGGATAAACCCACTTAATGCCGGCGCTGTATTGGGATGGCATGTTGGGATTATACCTATTCTGCTTGTAATACTGCTGCTTGTGCATTACCTTATTGTCAAGCAAAAAGGCTTAAGCACACCGTATAGAAAAGATATACCTTTCAGCATGGTGGCGGCAAACCATAAAAAAATGTACATAAGAATGATCTATATTCTAATTATAATCCTTATCTTTGCAGCCTTGTTCAAAGTGCCTTATATTCCTCCATTGACAATACAGGCCGCTGCTCAGGCATACCCTAATGTTGTAGCTACAACATTTTTACAAGAGTTCAATTTTTCATCCCATACTGCAACTTACTTTGATTCAATTGATCCCTATACTTTTAGCACTAGATCTGTATATGTAACAATTCCTTATGAAAAATACATTGCTTTAACAAATGCTCCAAATGAAGAAAATATCGTACTTGCTGAAAATGCTTCAGCACAAAATAAAACTATAAGCGAGGCATTCAATTATTTTGAATCAAACAACTCAATTGCAAATGCATTAAATTCAACTAATCCTTTAGTTGTAGTTGCTGCAAGTCTTACGCAAATGGCAAGACAGGGTGTTTATGAGCCTGTGCTTCAATCAGAATCAAGCAGCGGGCTTAATTATACCTTTGTAATAAGATTCTTAAGTGACACAAGGATATTGCAAAAAGAGGCCCGTACCTATGGCATTAGGACTTCTCAGTGGGGCATGTTAGCAGTAGGTACTTATTCTATTGAAAAAGTAAGCGGATACTGGTTATTTCCATATAACCTTATGGAAATTGTTACAAGCAGCATATCCTGGTGGGGTGATCTGCAGAATGGACTTGTGGCATTGATAGTATTTCTTGTATTAATGTTCCTGCCGTATATCCCATACCTTCAGGATCTTCCTGACAAATTAGGACTTTATAAGTTATTCTGGAATAGGTTCACAGTTCCAGAGATCAAGAAGCAGAGAGAACTAGAAAAGAAAAACAAAAATAAAACGTAAGTAGCACTTTAAGATTTGTACGGTAACGACGAAGTTTCTGATTTCAGAATATTTGAGAGATTTTCTATGTAACTCTAACCTTGCAATTTGGAAGTCATATATAATGACATTATGTATTTTCATTAATGTATTTGCGCAGTTCATTGTTGAGCTGTTTGACCTTTACTACCAGTTCTTCTACTGTTTTTTGCAGTTTTTCTATTATTCTGTCTTTTTTCTCATTTTCTTTTTTGATTCTTGATTTTCTCTTTTCAGAAGGTTATTTTCTTTCAACAAGTCTGCAGATCTGTCAATCTGGTTCGTCAATATTTATTTATATATAAATAAATAATAATTTATGTGAAAAAAGAGGATAATGGAATTCTCATTAAAAATCAAAATAATCGTAAGATTATTAAATTCTTACTTATTTAGAAGCAGGATGTGTATCCGACAACCCTGTATTTTTTCTCTTCCTCTTCATTGTAATATGCTCCTTGCATTTGAATTTCTTCATCTATGCTCAAGCCTTGGTCGTGGCCTAATTGTGATTTATCAAAATTAAAAAAAGATCATGAAACGACTTAAAAATAGAAAGCTTTACCACCTCAACTTTGATTGTTTCAGTATTATTGGGCAATTTGTGAAATAATATAATATCGCCAACCTTCACCTTTTGCCTTTTTTCATCATATATGCGTATCTCTATCGTCTTCTTTCCTGCCTTAATTTTCTTGAACGGCTCAGGCGCGCCTAATCTCACAAAACTTGCAATAAATATTCAGCACTGCAATCTCTAAATAACTTCTTCCTTTGTTTAGATGCTCTTCATTTAAAACTTCATTCAAACGATGTAAAGAAACGCTGTAGGTTAAGAGAAGCCAACAGTACTCATTATCTGCCTGACGGGAATGCGGAATATTGGAGCGAGCGCAAGATCAATCTTGCGAGATCTTAATGTTTTAATTCATTACAAATTAATTCAAATTTGTAATATAATACAAATCTTTTTAAATTTGTATTGCATAGTAATATTATGGAAAAAGATGAAATACTTAGCATCTTGAATGCATGGAACTTCTGGAAGCAAAACGTAAATATAGGAATTGAAAGAAATTATTACCAGCAAAAGATAACTTCATTAATAAACGAATCTGCCATAGATGTGGTGATAGAGACAGGCATAAGAAGGGCAGGAAAGTCATTTATTGCAAAACAAACAGCAAAAAAGCTTATCAAAAAAGGTGTTCCAAAGAATAGCGTGCTTGTAATTAATTTAGAGGATGAACGTTTAATTAATAGAAATTATCTTACCTTGCTTGAGATTTACAAAGTATATAAAGAAAACATAAATCCGAAAGGCAAAAGTTACATAGTCATAGACGAAGCCCAGGAAGTAGATGGTTGGGAAAAGTTTGTTAGGGGGCTGGTAGAGAAAGGGGAAGCAAAGTTTATGATTACCGGTTCATCTTCAAAATTACTAGATTCTGAGTATGCCACACTTCTTTCTGGGAGACATGTCGTAGTATATGTGCATCCCCTTAACTTTATGGAATACTTAGATTTCACAAAAGGAAAAGGAGACATAGAAGAATATGTTGAAATGGGAGGCTTCCCAGCAATAGTTCTTTCAAAGAGTAAGATGGAATTGGTCAAAAGTTATTTTGATACCATAGTGCTGAAAGATGTCATAAGCAGGTTTAAGATACAGAATCAGGACGAATTGGTACGGCTAGCAAAATTTTACATAACAAGCATAGGCTCAAAAATAACTTTCAACAGCATATCGAAATTTCTGAAACTCCCAGTAAAGACAGTTTACAATTTTTCCATTTATCTAGAAAAAGCATACCTCATATTCTTTGTGAGAAGATTTTCTTTCTCGATAAAAGCACAAGATAACAGTCCTAAGAAAGTTTACACTATAGACAATTCTTTCTCTTCCGTGTTGGGCGTAAATCCTATTAAAGCTCGCGGGAGACTGCTCGAGAATGCAGTAGCATCTACTCTGTATCTTATTTCAAGGCATGCAAGCGAATTCAACTTTTATTATTGGTATGAAAACAACAAGGAAGTCGATTTTGTAATAAAGGACCATAAAAAGTACAGGCTCATCCAAGTAGCATATGAGATAAAGAATGAGAGTACTAGAGAAAGAGAATTATCTGCGCTTCTGGAATGTGCGAATAGGCTAAATGTAGATATCCTAGAGGTGGTGACTGCAAATTATGAAAATGAAGAATTGATAGGTGGGTATACAATAAAATACGTAAAGGCTGAGGACTGGATTAGCAACATCTTGAAAGAATATGGTTTTTGACTTTAAGGTGCTGAGAGGCTTCATGGTGCTCATTATGCTGCCCTTCACCATTTAAGGGACATGTAATATATTATATAAGTCCTGAGAGAGAACGCCTGTAACTTAATCGCCTCACCAACGCTATACAACGCAATACTTATGACATAAGGGCTTCGCCCTTATAAACCTTTTCGTTCATGTCCTCTCCGCCGACAAGGTCGGCGGTATCCCCGAACGTCTTAATTGAATAAACAGTGTTGATTGTCAACGTTCGAAACGTCCTGCCTCCTGATGTAATCTTTGATCGTCGACTCATCTGTTGGGCAGACGCTGTGGTTACTGCATTGACCACTCCAGAAACTGCCTCTCAGATACAGTTTCACGAAGTTTGGGATTTTCTGGAATATCGCAGAAGCGGAATGTGATTTCAATATGTGTATTACTTGTGACATTGAAAGCATATTTGACACATTGATTTCAATATGTATATGTGCGTAGTCGTCGCAAACTCGATGGCGTTTGGCCATTGGAAGGCTCATTTCCCTTTGCAAACCGATAAGATTTACTGACCTTCAAAAGTCATTGTTGTAGTGTTATAGATATACGAATCGTTGTAGCAAAGATTTGAGACTGGTGATATTGTTTCTCCGACTATGCCAGGCTTTTCACCAGATTATGTATTTTCATTCATGTATTTGCGCAGTTCATTGTTGAGCTGTTTGACCTTTAATGCAATGCCAGTTCCTCTACTGTTTTTTGCAGTTTTTCTATTATTCTGTCTTTTTTCTCTTTTTTTTTAAAAACTCATTCTCTTTCAACAAATCTGCATAAGATTTGTCCATCTGTGTCGCCAATATTTATTTATAGATAAAGAAAGAAAGAGTTATAGGAAAAAATAAGTAGTGGAATTCTCATTAAAAATCAAAATAATCGTAAGATTATTAAACTCTTACGAAAATTTAAATAATTATGCAACAATTCCACTAATTCTCAATACAAAAAATTTTTGGTTTTTTCTTTTTATATAATAAATAGGGCGACTGCGACCGTCTTAAATAATAAGATATCCTTATGCTTAGCGGAGCTGCCGCCCATATAGGCGGCACCACAGCGCCAAAATAGATAATATGAGAATAATATCAAAAATAAAAAATATAATACCTTTGGTTTTAGCAACATCATGCATTGTTGCTCAGGAAAACGGCCATAGATATAAAAAGGCA
>JAJYVI010000031.1 GCA_021792115.1 Microcaldota archaeon
GCCAGACCTGAAACGAGGCATTATGGCGGTCGCAATAGACGACTTTGATAGGGCATGTGTATATGCAGGGAGCTTACGCGACCTGCGGGCATTGTGCTACTAAAGCCTGAACCCTGATGATTACTCAATCTTCTTTCCTTTTTCCTGTCTTTTCTTCTTTCTATCTTTCTTTCTATTTTTTATCTTTGACTTATTACAGCTTTATTCTCTTATTTTCTTATTTATATTTGCATTTATTTTATATTATTTTATCTACCGAACAGCCTTATAGCGCAAGCTCTTTTTGCAAATGAGCAAAACATTTTTTCTTGCATAAAAAATAGATTTTTGCTGCTTTTCTACAGCAAAACAGCAGATGTAAACTGCAAGAAACGAAATAAATAAGAACAGAATGTTATATAAGACATCAAGCCTTTTTATGAGAATAGTACTGCTTGCCTCTTATAACAAACCTCTTTTCTAATTTGTCAGGTTTAAAGTATCTTTTTGTAAACTCTATAGCTTTTGTTGGACTGAATTTTTTGCAGCTGTATATGTCTATTGAAATAAAATCAGTTTTAGACAGGGTATGTATAACTATTGAAGATTCAACCAATGCAACCCATCCACTCAACCCTGCTTTATCAGGGAACAAGGTATCATCTGTTCTGAAAATTGCTGGGGGCGCCTGCTTTTTCATGTCTATGAAGTCTACCATCTCATCAAGATAGTCATAGCAAATGTCAATATTATCACATATCTCATGCTTGCAATCATATAGATCAAGCAATAACTCATAGCCAAATGCTTTTTGATTTTTTATAGGATCACCATAAACAAAAATAATATGTATATGCATTAATTTAAATAATTTATTATAAAAATTATAGCATTCAGATAAATTCAAATAAATTAGTATACATACATTAGTAGCAGCACATTACATACCTGAATTAGCGAAAGGTTTACTTGCTCTGGACAAAAAATAGTTTATAAATATTCCTTTGCTATTTGATTATGATTTAATTTTTATTTTTATCTTTTCTTCTTCGCTTCTGATTAATGACTTAGAATCAGTTAATTGCAGAGTCTGCTTTTCTACAGCTTGCATATTGCTCTTATGTATGCTCTTATTCTCATCATTGTTCTCATCACGGATAAACCCTATCTGCTGCTTATTATATTTCTTATCAGACTTATTTTTTATATCTGATATAGCTTCATTTAATCTCTCAATAAGTGGTTTTATCTCATAGTTGATGCCTTTTATAGAATATGCCTCTTGATATATCTCCTCTCTCACAATTGCATCGCAAATCCCTTTTATATCTGCTGCGCACATGCCGTCAGTCTTTTTTATCGCTAAATCAAGTATTTCATTACTTACTTCAAGCTTTTGCTTTTTAAAGTATAGCTTGAATATTTGGCTTCTCGCCTCTGCATCTGGATTTGGAACTTCTATAACTTTATCTATCCTTTCATTCCTCAATATTGCTGGATCAATGTCACCCAATCTATTTGTCGCCATGATGAGGTATCTGCCTTTATCATCATGCAAAGCCTGCATTTCAACGAGAAGTTGATTCACAAGATGCCTATAAGACTCATAGCCATAGTCTCCATCTCTGTTTCCTGCTATTGTATCTGCTTCATCTAGAAATATAATAGATGGCTTGTGTTTCTTTCCTTCAATAAATAGATTACGGACATTTTTCTCTGATTCCCCAACATATTTTCCAAGAAGAGATGGTCCATCTGCAAAAATAAAGTATGAATTTGTTTCATTGGAAATTGCTTTTGCAAGCAGAGTCTTTCCATTTCCAGGAGGACCTGTGAATAGTATAGATCTCAGTGGAGCAACATTCCTTTTTTTAAATGGCTCATCACCGACTTCCATAGGAAGCAATATTTCTTTTCTTATAATCTCAATCGTTTTTTCAAGACCTGCAATATCTGAGAATGTTATTCCATCTACATTAGATTTTTTAGAATTTGCAGAATTCTCTTTTTTTAAAGGTACTGGCGGATTAATAATCGGCTTATAAGAAATATATTTTATTTTATTGTCATTTCTGTATTCTTTTAGAATGCGCTCATTAAAAGTGTGTAGAGCACCTGAGTTAAGTAAATAAGACATTGTTTTATTTTTAGCATCTGGTATTTTTTCAAGGTCTCTAGTGTCATATTCAACTAAAACTTTATAAAGCACGCTGAACATGTCCTTAAAATATGATTCATTTTCAGCATCTGCTTGTGTATCATAATAAAAATAGACAAAGGGCATGGTTTTCTGGGGATCGACAAATCCCTGCAATTTATACAAAACTTTTAATTCTTTCATATCCTCACAGTAAATATATGATGTGGCTGCATCAGCACTTTGTACAGTGATGTATAAATAAATTTAATTGATGATAATGATATAAAAGGCTTTTGTACAAAAAGCTTTTATAATATTTGCATATGAATTATTTTTGGTTGAGATGATATCTAAAAAAATTATTAAAGATAGTAAAGATAGATCTGGCAATGCCGATGGCTGCAAGAAACTTAAGCAAAGCTATGAAAATGCTGAGGAAACTGTAAATTTAATACTTGGAACTGCTATGATAAGGCCTGAGCTGAGACTTGAGCATCTAGAAGGACTTGAAGCAAGATATATAAGAAAAACTAATACAATAGTACTTAATAAAAATAGGCTCATTGCAGGGCAGTGGCAGAAAAATGAGTGCAATGACACATTGGCACATGAGCTAACGCACCATGCACAGATGATATCAAATCTTTATTCTAAGACAGGATATTTTGAAAAGGCATACATAGATATTGACAATAAAATAAATGAAGACAATTTGAGAAGTGCTTCAAAAAATATAAAAAATAGCTTCAAAATAGCAAATAAATTGCAAACAAAAGTAAGCATTAATGAAATAAAGCTTGTTGACGAGGGATTTAAGGAAAGAGTCGTAAATGAATCTCTTGCTTATTTTATAGGCGCTTATGCTTTTTCAGGCAATGCAGGAAGTAATATGCATAAAAAAAGATCAGTAATGTTCAATAAATTATTTGATGCCTCAGAGATTGCACAAATAAAGAGACGCAACAATATCGCAAAATTTTATCTAGATGTTATATCCAAATTTGCAAAGCCTGTTGATGAAAAAAGCAAAGTAGATGCTCTTCGCAGTATAATAAGGACAGGATTTGTTGAGGAGCGGGCAAAACTAGCAAAGAAAATTGCAGTTATAGCCTTTGCAGAAAATGGCTTCAGCGTGCTAAAGACAGCACAGTTTCTTTTCAGGCCGTGGAATGAGGTACTGCAAAGCATAGCAAAAATCGCAAAAAGCCAAAAAAAGAGCGTAAGCAGATTGCATGTAATTGATGATATATGGTCTGCAAAACTAGGATATGATAATAAACGCAGATCTATACAAAAATTAATACGAGGTGCAATTGAAAATAACTACACGACAAAAATAACAAATAACCCATCAACCTCTAAGCATTGATTTTGCGCTGCTATCCTTATCTTCAATTAAATTTTTTATAAAACCTGATATTTTTTTAAGCTTGCTGTTTATTAAATCCTCGATTTTAATTATATTTTCTTCTGCTTCATCTATATCTGCCTTCAAATGAATCATCAGAAATATTGATGGAGATTTTTTTAGTGTCTTGCAGCTTTTTATGACTTTTTTGACATTTTTCTTTAATTTTCTGCGCAATGTAGTAAGATTGCCATTTAATTTTTCCTCATGCATAAGCTCTTTTTTAAGAGCAGCATGGATTTGTTTTTGCTTTTCTATATCTATCTGACTGTTATTGACAACTGGCGTTGTTGCTGCAGTATCAGAAGAAACTGCAATATCAGCAGGATTATTTTTCAATTCAGTTGTATGCTTTGAATCAACTTGCTGTTGATTTGGCGAGGTTATTGCAGGAGCTGCTGTTTTTTTGTTATTTGCATTTATATTAAAAGGTTTTGGCTCTCTTTTTCTGAACTCTGAATTTTTATCTTCATTCTTCTCCACAGCAGTATCTATTAGGTCAGCAGATTTTTCAAGTTTTGAATTAACAATACCTCTTATCACCCTTATATTTTCATGAACCCTATCAAGGCCTTTCTGCAATCTATAAAGATATTCTGGAGATGAATCATAGGAAACGATTTTACACAGTTTTATTGCAGTTTTCATATTTGGCTTAAGATCTGTGTAGGACTTTGTAAATGCCTCACTTACTAGTTCTGCTTCTGTTTTTGGCTTATTTTGCTTGCTTTTAATATTCACAGCTTGTGCCATATTTACCACCATAACATAATAATTTTATAATAAGTAGTAGTGGCTGGTTTTGATATTTATATGTTACTTTAGCAAGAATTCTAAAGCAGAATATATGTTTTTGTGAATTTCAGCAGTAATAGTAGTTGCCGGCAAAATATTAATGCGCTAACAAAAAAATATAGAGAAGAAGTATATTATTTTTTCTCGTCAATAAAGCCTTCAAAGGTTTTTGCGAACTTCTGAAGAGTCTTAACTATGACTTTTGCCTTTGGATTCAGGTTATATCCAAAGCCATAGCCTTTTTCAGTTCTTATGTGAGTCGGCTGTATAACATTCATGTCTATTGAAAGCTCCTTTAAAGCAATTATAAGAGTTTTTCTTGTGAACTTCTTTGCAAGCGCTGAATATATCTCCTTTGTAGCCCTTGGGGACTTTGCTAGAAGAAATTCTATTATTGCATAATTAGGCCTTGTAAGAATTTTTCTCAGTGTCCAGACATTATCCTTTTTTTCCTGTTTAAGTGTTTTCATAATAAACAATTAGAAAAATAAATATTTATATATTGTTGTATAAACTTTCTTTGCACTGAAATCAATTGGATTTTTCAGCTTTAGTTGATGATGCAGAGCCCTTATTTAACCTCTTTTCCATGGGAAACAATATAACATCCTTTATCGATGCACTGTTGGTTAAAAGCATGACAAGCCTGTCTATGCCTATGCCAAGACCTCCTGTCGGTGGCATTCCATATTCCATCGCCTCTATGAACTCCATGTCTATGTTCTGATTATTGTTTATTCTTATTTCTTCTTCAAAATTTTTCCTTTGAAGAATAGGATTATTCAGCTCAGAGTAAGCATTTGCGATTTCCATACCGCTTATATAAAGCTCAAACCTTTCGGCCAGCCGTGGGTCGCCGCGCTTGGGTCTGCACAGGAAGCTTGTTTCCTTTGGAAAATCTATCACAAAAGTAGGCTGTGTTAAATCCTTTTGCACGAAGGTCTCGAAAGCCTTTTCATATAAGTGGCCCCTATAACGCTTATCTTTTGGTATATATACCTTCTCTTGCTCAAGTAGCGAGATAAGTTTTTCATCGCTCTCGTTAAGCATATCTATGCCTAGTTTGTTGTTTACAGAATCCACAAATTTTATTTTTGCAAACTCGAGGTCGATTTTATTACCCTGATAAAAAAAAGAATTTGATCCAAAAAGATTGTATGCCACTGACTTTATTATGTCCTCTGTAATCTGCATCATCCCATTATAATCTGTATATGCTTGATAAAGCTCTATCATAGTAAACTCTGGGCTGTGAGTCACATCAATATCCTCATTTCTGAAGGCCTTGTATATCTCGAAAACCTTTTCCATCCCACCTATTATCAGCCTCTTAAGGTAAAGCTCATTGGATATCCGTAGGAAGTTCTCCTCCCCTAGGGTATTGACAAAGACCTTGAAAGCATCTGCATCAGCGCCGCCATAGAATGGCTGGATTGCAGGCGTCTCAAACTCCAAAAACCCTCGGGCATGCAGGAATGCTCTTATCTCGCTGATTATCCTGCTCCTTGCAATGAATGCTGCCCTAGACTCATTATTCATTATTAAGTCAAGATATCTTTTTCTGTATCTTGTCTCTATGTCAATAAGACCCTTCCACTTGTTTGGAAGTGTTCTTATGGCTTTTGATAGCATTGTATAATCATTTGCATTTATGCTTATTTCTCCTGGCTTTGTCTTGAATACAGTTCCAGACACGCTTATCATATCGCCTGCATTGAATGCCTTAAGCGCATCAAACCGTTCATTGAGGACATTGAAATCAAAATATGCTTGTATCTTGTCAGACACATCAGCAACATCCATAAATATTAGTTTGCCAGCTTTTCTGACCGCAAGAACTCTTCCAGCAATTGAAACCTTCTTGCCTTCATAATCTTCAAAATGAGACTTTATATCTAAAGCACTGTCACTTACATTACAAGAATATGGGAGATTTGAAAAAAATCCGTCTAGTTTTTCAGTATTTTCAGGATCATTGCCTAATACCTCTGCATTGCCATTGTTGTTTATCTGCGTCATAAAATCTTATAGAAAATAAATTTAAGATATATAAATATTGTAGTAAAAAATATAAATCCGACTAAATTATAGGTTTGAAATTTTAGAGACACACTGCGAGGGCTGTGAGCGTATATAACAATATAACTACCTAATGTTTATATCAATAATAATCAATATAGGACTTATTGTTTAATTTCTAAAAAGAAAAAGACTGAAAAATAAAGAAGCAAATACCCCATTATTTTTCAGTTTGTTGGTGAGATAATAAAGAGATTCGTCTTGCCAGCGTCATATTTGTAATAAACCTTGTGACCGACTTGATGCCTTTCTAGGACCCCAAGCTTATATAATCTGTTTAAGCGGGAGCATGCTGCATTCTTGCCTTTGTACCCAAGCTTTTGCTGAACCTCTTCTGCAGATGCCATATTTGAATGAGATAGTTGAATAAGCTGCAGAATTTTGATATCAGTATCAGGCAAAATTATTTCCTTTGCTTGCTGCGCCTCTGCGCGATGCTGTATAGGACTGCTTGCCGCATCTTCTCTTTCCTCGTCATCTGTCGCTTCTTTAAGTTCATTTTCAAGCTTGCTTATTGTATTATTTATACTTTCAAGGAGCATTGTAGTTCTTTTATTCTCATCGATCATATATTTTATTAAAGAAAACATATTTGCATTTATATTCTGAGACTTTGCTGCGTCTATTACCTGCTTATCCTTTGCCTGATCGGACAGCACGCTCAGCTTTTTCTTTATATCTGTAAGCTGTTTTTCAATGGCTTTTTTATCTTTTCGTTCCATGAAAATACCTTGTATAAATTTCCTGAATATTATGTATGAATTTTGTGCATGAATTCATTATTTGTTCATTACTCTTTCATTATTCTTTCATTAATGATTCATAAAAGAATCATGATTTAATCATGAATTATAGTGTACAAATAAGTATTTAAATCTTATCTATACAAGGAATAGTGGAAGTAGAGCATAAAATTTAAGAATATTATGCCCAGAAACATAATGTGAACTCAGTAGATTTGGAACAGTTCTATATTTGTATAAAGAGAGTTTTAAGTTATCTAATTTTAATTTAATATATAAATTTAATATATATAATTTTATAAATTTTATAACATTATTAATAAACTATTGAGGCAGGTATGTAACAAAGGTAAGGGTGCAAATTACAGTTTATTAATGAAATGTATAATAAAATGAGCAGAACAATTATAATAGTAATTATAGATGAGACTATGAATGCCCTGCGCCTGCTTGTATTATGCAAGGATGCAAGAGCGAAAAAGAATACGATCATACCAAGCCCTGGTATTCCAATTGCGGATGTTACTATAACAGAATAAACTACAGAACTACTCAACATGAGCAAGGGCACTGCAACCCACCATAAGAGTGTGCCTACGCTGTAAGCATAAACTGCTGCAGTTAGAGTTGCATTATATCCTCCTAAAAATGTTTTAAAAACAAACTTGCCTAGGCCATGAAATACTAAAGAGATTATTATTATGCGTATTGCAAATACCCCTGCGACAAAAATTATTGGAGATAATATTTCATATGCAAAAAAAGGAAGATTGTAATTCAGAAGATGGCCAAAAATGAAGCTTATTACAGGGTACTGGGCAACAGAACCAGTAACAAAGGTTATGAGTATATAAATAGGCATCATAAGTGCAACTAAAATGTAAAAATATGCCCACGCTCCTTTTATAGTCATAGGATTTGATGCTATGTTTTGAGGGAAAAATGTATTTTTTAACTGCGTTTTAAATATGTATGTCAGTTTCATAATATCAATTTTTATTGAATTGAACATTAGTTGCATTAAGACATATATTAGTCATATTAATTAAAAACTGCAGAGGTATAGAATTGTTAGAGGAGTATGACAAAAGGCAGCCACGAATCTGCTTTATAGCATATATTGTATAGATATCTGGAGTATTAGAGGTATTAGGCAGTGATGACATGCCTTGAAAATTACTTGGAAGGGTATTAATTGTTTTTGAATCTAGAGGCATCATTGTAGGCATAATTGACTTAAAAGTATTATAAGAATAATTTGATGCTGTATTATTCCCAAAAATATATGTTGTAACCTCTAATAGTGAACCCTCTGTATTATTTTTATAAGTGTCAACAAATGCATTAACAGGCAGGTATGGAATGGCACTATTAGTCGGCAATGGCAAAAACTTAGAACTTATGCGTGAGAATCCATAAATATGCAAAGGAAGAGAAGATGAATAGTTCATACTGTCAATTATAAGCTTTGGAGTAGAATATATAGGTATAAGATTAAAATAATACACTAGTGTTGCAATTATACCTATAAGTGCAACAGCAATAAAAATATATGCTGCATTTTTTTCTTCACTTCTATTCATTTAATCATTTAATTTTAATTATACGCCTTTCTTTATTGCGCCAATGTATTTTTGGCCTGAAACCGGATAGAAACATCCAGGAAGGCCACATATGTCATATGTTGTGTAATATGCCATACCCACTATTTCATCTCCACTTCCTATTAGGTATATATTATAATTGCTGCTAAGCCTTACTGGAGTCTCACCAGAAAATGAGTCTGTTGACGGATTATAGCTTACTGCTCCAATGTTCCTATATACATATGTGCAAGTGCTGGAATGCCCTCCTAAGTTACCATGCCAATAAACATGGAAATCCCACTCACTTGCTACAGTTTCCAATGCACTTCCAGAACCAACCAGATACATATTTATAGGCGGGCTGAAATAATCACCAGATGCCTGATCTAAGTTCTGCATACTGCACCAATTGCTTGGAGTGTTGTTAGAGAATAAATATATAGAACCTGAGAAGGTATTTGTAGATGGATTATAGGTTATAGAGGAAGGCGTTGAAGTATAGTTAGAAAAGCTTTTGAAATAACCATTCTGGATATTATAAGAATAAGAAGAGTGGTTATCAAGTATGGACATGCCAGAGCCAACAAAATCAATGTCATTTTGTAGCATGTATACTCCTCCTGTATTCACTGTACCAGGATAGAAATGTATGTAACCTGTAGTAGGGCAGTATCTTGTTTCCCAGCCATAACAGCATGAGTTGCCCCAGCGACCGCAAGTGCGAGAGATGCAAGTATAAGTCTGACCACAAGCATAAGTGTATCCAATGGCAAGAGAAGTTCCAGAACCTGAAATTGAAGATATAGTTCCACTTACACCGCCATATGCAGTTGAACCACCATATATATTTATGTAACCTGTAGTAGGGCAGTATCTTGTTTCCCAGCCATAACAGCATGAGTTGCCCCAGCGACCGCAAGTGCGAGAGATGCAAGTATAAGTCTGACCACAAGCATAAGTGTATCCAATGGCAAGA
>JAJYVI010000032.1 GCA_021792115.1 Microcaldota archaeon
CTAGACTAAAGAAATTGGCCAATAGCTCACCAGTAATGCAGACATGCCTAATAACGCGTAATATATTTAAGCAAGAAACGCTTAAATAGTTTTGTATTTGCCTGCTGATAATAAAGTAAAATAGCATAACAGCAGCAGAACAACATAAAATAGAAAAAAATAAAGGATAAAATGAAATGAAGTTAAGATAAATATAATAAAAAATACAGTAAAAATAGTAAAAAATAATAAAATAGTATAAAATAAAAAATAAATGAGTAGTAATGAACAAAGGCTGCAAAAAGCAAAAAGTCAAAAAAGCAAAAGCTAATAAAAATACTGCTCAAAGCAGCTTAAGCAATTTAAGTGCAAATGCGAGCACAACAAAGCCTATGTTTATAAGCCACATGTATGCAGATACCTCATATTCCTTGCATTTTTTCATATTCATTATTACATGCGTCAAACTGTATATCTTCTTTCCATATGGCGCTTTGAACGTCATGTCTTTCTGGAGCTTGCCCAGATCTGTGATGTTAAATCTGCCGCGCAGATGAAGAATAAATTCAATGATATATGGCATAAAGATAACGATACCGAATGACTCCATGTTGCCTATTATCATAAGTGCAATCAATGCACCGCCTATGCCATATGTAAAGCTGTCTCCTGGCAAAAGTTTTGACGGATAAAAATCAAAGAAAGCGAATGCAACGAGTGCAGCAAATAATATAGCTGAAATAAGTGCACCTATGTAGGTGCCAAACAGTATGCTATAGATAAGCATTCCTGCTGAAATTACAATGCCACTCCCTGTTGAGATTCCATTAAACCCTCCAAGCAGATTAAAGGCATTTGCACCGAATATTATTGCAAGAGGGATTATAAGAAGAGGATAAATCAACCCTAAATAAATATTCCCTACAAATGGTACTGCAACAGACGATACTCCTGCATTTATCGCAACTAGAGGAATTGCTCCAATAAGCGTTAAAAATGGCTTCTGCCACTGCTTAAGCCCTTTGCGTATATCCTTCATACCTGTTGTTGAGGTCGCAGAAGATTTCACATTTATGTCGTCAATGAATCCTACAAGAGTTATTAGTATAACACTTAAAATAAATGCGAACAATATGTTAGTGTCAGCAACAGGTAGATAAAATGGATGAGACGGCGAGGGGAAACTTGATCCGAATATGTACGTCAGCACGCCGATTGCTATCCCAAACGAGACTGCAACTCCTCCAGCACTTGGAATCTTTGGCTTTGCTTTTTTATTGTAGTCTATTGCAATTACTCCTGATTCCAGCATATAGGACATAAAGAATTTAGTCGCAATTACAGTTACTGCAAACGCAGCAATTGCAGGCACAAGCAAGGTCAGATACGTGTTATACATTTTTTCACATAGCGCAATGGCGCCATACATGTATCAAAATTATATATATCAAATTTAATGAGATTTAAACAGTAATAAAAATAAAAATAATAAAATATTCATTGAAAGCAATAAATAAATAATGAATAGCAATATTAAGTTTTTGGATAAATCTTTTATTGAAGAGGGCAACTGCAGAAGCTCCCATAGTATAACTTGGATAGAACGCGGGCTTGCGGAGCCTGTGATCCGGGTTCAAATCCCGGTGGGAGCGAACATGTTTCGGAGTTATATATAAGCCCTCGAAATGTCCCCCTATTTCTGTCGTCGAAGCTAAAATCTGTCGTCGGTAAATTCCATGTTTCTTAGAGGTAGGATTCTAATATAGTTTTAGTATGGAGATGGATAAGAAAAGCTAGAATGTGCCTCTTTTGTAACTCTGTTTTATGAGTGTTAATAAGGTAGGGTAAGATATTATTTTCAGAAATAGATATCTCATAATTCCCATTCTCCCAGTGTCCTATGTTTTTAACATTTCTTGCTAAATTTTTTCTATCCCTAAGTTCTCTCTTTCTGAGATTCAGCCAAAGCTTAAATTAAATTATGGAATTAGCTTTGATTTTGACACCAGCTCTGGCTGTGCAGTGAATGTACCTGTATATATGCTTTCAACTGGCGGCTTTGTACATGTGTAATTTGATGCATTGTAGTTCTGTGAAAATCCACAATTGAATGCAGCAACATAGAGATTGCCATTAACAGTTGCAAGCCTACTTTGGTATAGAATATTTGCAGCACAATAGAATTCATTTCCTGGAATTATATTGTTTGCAGGCAATGTATTTGATAAAGAGTAGAAACAAGTTCCTGATGTGTTCTGCCCGTTTATTGATGCAGTAAATGATGCATTCTGAAGAGAGAATACTTGCTTATTTGACAAGGCGACTATTATCTGCGATGTTGATGTTGAGGAATTTGACTGCAGAATCATATCAACGCAGTTCAAGCCATTGAGGAAATCGCATTTGTTTTGGTTTATATGCGCTGGAAGATATAGATAAATTGCAAAAAGAGAAATCACCACTGTAATAACAAGGAATGACCAGCCATAAGTTAGTAGGTATTCCATTGCACTTTGGGCCTTTATGCTTGTTTTGCTGTAAAATTTCATAAGATCAAGATTATCTTATCAATAAAAATTCTGCAAAATATTTTTATATTGTTTTGTATTGTTTTGTATTCTTTTGTTGCATTGTTTTGTATTCTTTTGCATTATGCATCGTGCTTTACACTTTGTATATATATGTATATATATGTACATATATGCATAATATGCATATACTTTATGCACCTTTATACTCCAATATATATAATATATATCTATTATGCCAATAGGTATATATCAGGCCTGTCTTGCTGATTGCATCTTATCACTTTATGCACATACGTGCAGATGCAGATGATTTTTGCTATTTTGCAAAAAACAAAACAGGGCACTTGTTTTGCTCTGCTTCTACTTTTTCATGCTGCCTTTATGCAGCGCCAATGCCTGAAAATATTCCTACTATTACATGGCTTACTATAAAATATATTCCAAGCCCGACCAGTATAAAAACTGGAGTGTATTTAAAGCCTTTCACTATTGAACCTGATGAGATTGCTGACATTATCATACTGGCAAAGCCAGTCACTATTATTATGACAGCCAATGAAAAATAATAATACTGCGTGGGTGTTATTTTTGGAGGGCTTGGCCTGAGAAGAGACAGCCCGACGCTGCCGAATCCTTGAGGATTTGACTGCAATATCCCTCCCCAAATTTTTGTAATCATTCCGATCATTTGACCTGTCAGACCGAAAAGAGCAGGGGCTGCAACAAGTCCTGCAAATGCAACGAATATCGAGTACATGTACAACTGACCTGAAATTTCCTTCTGCACAAGTTGCTGTGACCTTAAGTCCTTTGAGATCTGATCTAAAAGGTCTGCTGTTGCTCCACCGTATTTCAGTGCCTCTATTATCATTCTTACTGACTGCTTAAGCTGGTTAGATCTGTATCTTTCAGAAACTTCCTTGAGCCCATTTTCGAATGTCTCCCCTGCGTATATTTTTCTGGATAGATTGTTTATATCATCATTGAAATACTTGAATTCCGGTCTGAGGGACATGAGCATTGCCCTGTCAAGAGAGATTCCGCTTCTAAGGTTTGCTGACACAATCTGCAAAAAGTCAGGGAAAAATGATTCTAAGAATGTTTTCCTTTTGTCTATTTTGTATTCAATGAACACATATATAAATACATTGAACATTACCATTCCAAGGATGCTGAGCCCAAGCACGATGCCAAGATTGAAATGAGAGATTACAAAAAAGAACAGAAATATTGCGGCGAATGTTGCAATACCTCCTGCAATTCCATACACTAGTATGTTGTTCACTGATGTATTTATACCTGCCATGTCTATCTCATCAGATATGAACTTAGCGAACTTCACCGGGATAAATCTCTCAATTTTTAATGTATTCATTTGCATCACATTGAAAATACAGGCCTCTGCCTTATAAGCTGAAGGAACACTATTTGTATCATTACAACGCCTATTATTACAAGCTCAAGTATTGTCATATTGACTGTAAATAATGGAAGGAACGTTGTAAGGATTGTAGCGACAGCTATCCCCATTGAAGGAAGTATGACCCCGAACAACATGTAGAACATAGCAAGCGCATTGAGCCTTTGCCCATATCTTCTCAGCTCTATTATGCGCTCCTGCGAGAGCTGGTCTATCACACTCTGCAGTGCTGCTGTGATGTCAGCGCCTGCCTTTATAGTAGTTGTTGCTTGAATCATAAGTTTCTTAAAGGACTGACTCTTTGATTCTGAGATTACTTTGTCTATCGCATCACCAAGAGACATACCTAATTCAACATGCTCAACAATCTTTGAGAACTCCCTACTTGTGTCCCCATATCCTGTGCTTACAGATGAGATTGCATTGAAAAGAGGCATCCCAGAACGAAGGGATATAAGTATATCACGTGCTGCGAATAGTATATTTTTCTCGACATTCTTTGCAGCCTGGTTTGTCTTGTACCTTGGGTATTCCAAGAACATGTTGAATGACATAAAGTATGTAAGCATGCTTAGCATCAGAGAAAGCAGAATAATCACTGCAATCTGCATATGCATGTAATCAAATGAAAGGAATACAGCTGCCGCAACAAATATTGCAAGTAGTATTGATGCTGTGCGCATCCTTATTATGAAGTTATAAGGGTTGTCTATGCCCTGTTCAAGTAGTGCTTGCCTAAGACCTTTGTGGGAGTCAAGCATCTTGTCAGCTTTTTGCTTGAATGTAGCATTATTTTTAGCCTTTACAGCAGGCTTTGGCTGCTGCTTTATGCTCTTTATCTTCTCTGTTATCTCTTTATTGAATGCTTCTATGTCAGTCGGCTTCATAGACGCCTCCTGCTGAGTATTTATGACTTCTGAAATGTTCTGCTGTATTTCTGATGGAGTTTGCTGCATGTGCTGATCTGGCTGCGATGGCTGCACCTGCTGCGCAGATTGAAACACTGGCTTCTGCACTTGATTTGGCTGAGAAAGAGATGTTGGTGATTGTTGTTGAGATTGCTGAGATTGCTGCACAGGCTTTGCTGGCTGCTTTTTGCCTAAAAATCCAAATATGCCTTTTTTAGGGTGCTCAAGCTCGATCTGTTTTCCGTCAACAGTAATTACTCTTTTTTTGCTTTTTCCGAACACACTGAAACCTTTTATTTTTATATATCTTTTTTTATCTTTTTGGCATATTTTTGCACATTGTTTTTTGATTTTATTCAATGAGCAGCATTAAAATTTTAAACTTGCTTAAACATAACTTAAATATAACTTAAATATAACATAACTTAAACATTATTTTAACATTATTTAATATTTACTATTTATGCGATTTTGCGTCTTCAAGCGCACGCATTGCTGCATCAAGCCTTGAATTTCTTAGATCTGCAAGCTCCTGACCAATGCCTCCTTGAGCAGGCTGGCTCTGCACTGCCTTGCTAAGAGCATTTAGTTCTTGGGTTACTATATGAATTTGTTCTTTATTAAAGCTGCCTGAATTAAGGCCAATAATTATTTTTTCAAGCTCAGATATCTGATCCTGTATTGAAAGAGTTACTAGAACATTATTGCTTTTTGCGCTGGGCTTTGCAATTTTTATTTCAGAGATATTTTTTATTTCAGAAGCAGTGATTTTTTTTATTTCATTATTTATCTTAGCTATCTCTGCCTCTACTGAAGAAAGCCCTTTTAAAATGCCCTGCTGCTTTGCAGGCGAAGAAGGTTGCACAGATTCCTGCAGAGGCTGTTGGTTGGACGTAAACATCTGCCTAGAAACTGCAGGTTCTTTTTGGTTTGCGCCTGCAGGCTGCATACTATGCTGTTGCTGCTGCACCTTTGCGCTGCTGCCATGCTGTTTGACTGCTTCAAAATCAAGAATCTGCTGTTGCAGGCTTTCAAACAGAGCATTGTTTTTCTCTCTTGTCTCAGGAATATCTATTATGCTATGCTGCGAAGAGTTTGATACAGATGAGATATCAACATAATACACATCTTTTTTCTGTATGTATGCCTCTATTCCTGAAATATAGTCAGACAGTTTGCTTATATCCTGCTCCTCTTCCATAAAAACCCTGCATCACTCAATCAAATAAATCCTTGGAGTATTTCATGTTCTTGTTTACTATTTCAATAACTTTAGACTTGTTGCTGTAGTAATGCGCAATAACAAACCCTGCATTGTCCACATCCATAATTTCATTGTTTACCATCCACTCCAGTATCTTGGCCTTCTGTGCTATATCATCTATTATCTCTGACCTTGACATTGCGCTGTATGTGCCAAGCGTTTCAAGAAGGCGCGACATCTCATTGACTTGGTATGATGAATCATCACGCATGTTCCACCTGTAAAGCACTGACGCATCCCCTGACCTTAGGATTTCCCCTATTTCAAGCACTCTCCTAATGCCTGTCTTTCTGTGCCTGAATACTGATACGACTCCGCCGATTGCGTTTATCAATATCTTAGGAGTGTCTATAGGAGGGTTTGTAAGCCTGACTATTGTATCCTGGACATTGTCAGCGTGCACAGTGCCATAGACGCTGTGCCCTGTGTGTATTGCCTCGAATAGGGTTTCGGCGTCCTTCTTTGTCCTTATTTCCCCTATAAGCATTATATCAGGCCTCTGCCTAAGAGCATTTATCATAAGATCATATAGTGTTACTTCTCCCTTGCCCTCTGGGTTAGGCGCTCTTGAAAGCATTGGGACCCACTGAAGGAATTTCGGAAGCGTGAGCTCTCTTGTTTCCTCAACGCTTATTATTCTTTTGCTCGGCGTAAAGAATATAGAAAGAGCATTAAGGAAACTTGTCTTTCCAGATGCAGTTCCGCCGCTGATCAATATGCTGATTTCGTTTTCAATTAAAAGCCATACCAGGGCAGCGACCTCTGTGTTCACTGTCCTGTTCTTTATCATTGAAATCATTGTCCATGGATTCTTCGCGAACTTCCTTATCGTGATCGTATTTCCGGACTGGGATATAGGATAAAGGGTTGCATTGACCCTTGAGCCGTCTGGAAGCTCTGCATCCATCATAGGGCTTAGCATGTTTATTTCTCTCCCTACCTTCCTTCCTATCTGCTCTGCCCTTGAATATATCATTTCTTCCTTTTCTATTTTTACGTTTGTCCTGCACCAACCAATGACCTTGTGGTATACCCATATGTTGTCATTAGATCCATTCACAGTTATTTCTTCAAGGTTCTCATCTGCAATCAGAACCTCAAGCTCGCCGAGCCCGATAACCATGTTTATAATGTAGGCAATGAGCAGTTTCTTTACCTCTACAGGAGTGCCTGGAAGGTACTTGTCAAGCAGTATTGAACTTGCTTCAATGTATTTTGTTGTTATTATATTAGTATACTCCTCATCCTGGATTTTTGCAGGATTTATCGGCACCATATGTGTTATCTCTGTCCTGAGCGAATTCAGCAAGAGCTTTGAAGCCTCGCTTATGCCTATATAAGATACGATATAATCAGGAGTGAAATCCTTATATTTCTCAATCCTTATCTCTACTTCAAGACCATGCACATTGCTCTTGTAAGTATCCAAGACCTGCCTTTCAGGGTTATCTGTGCCTCTCTGGTCTTGTTGAGCCATAATTCTCATTTATTTCTAAATTAATTTATTTTTATTTTTATTTGCTATCTTCTTTGCTGCCTGCATTATCTGCCTTGTCATTGTTATTGTTAATGCCTTTTTTTTCGATTTCTGCTGCGCCAGTGGATATTGAACTAAGCAGCCCTGTTGCAGTCTTTATCTTATCTTGCATGTCTTTTTTAGCTTTCTTTGTCTGGTCTATCTTGGCAGAGATCTTGCTTGCAATGAGATCCTGCTCTTCAACAGAAGCAGAGTACTTCTTAAGAGCTTTGATTTCATCAATCAGTTCCTTTATCTGGGCTTTTGTATCATTGACTGTTTTCGATATTTCGTTTAATGTATTATTAGATTCACGAATCTTTGAGTTTATGTCAATTATGCCGCCTGTCTCACTATTAAGCTTTGAGATTTCTTCGCGTGTTGCAGCTGCCTTTGCAGCAAGCTGCTCAGTGCTCTTGTTGATATCTGTCTCTATCTTCAAATATTCTTTGTTGAAGTTTATTTTTATTTCTGAAAGATTCTTTTGGCTCTGTTCTTTGCCCTTGCTTATCTCATCCATTTTTTTGATTGCTTCTTTTGAATCAGCATAGTCTTTTTGGATTTCCACTGCCTTCTTTTTCAAACTTTCATGCAGGAAATTCAGCGCATCTGTTAGATCTTTGTCTGTTTTATTAATTTCTGCTGCTATCGAAGTCAGTTGCTCCTCTGTCGTCTTCCTAATATTTGCAAGCTGCTCTTTCTTAACTTTTGTTAATAAGTCTATTGAGCTCTTTACTTCATCAACTTTATCCATTATGTCCTTTATCCCATTGATTTTTTCATTGAAGAGTTTTGCAGACTCCCCTTTTTCAAAATAATCTATCTTATTCTGTATTTCTGATATCTGTGAATTGATTTTATCGTATGACATTTCTGCATTTTTCTTTATAGCCTCTATCTTATCCTCATTTTTTTCGAGTATGCTGTATATTTTGTTTATTTCTGAAAGATGCTTCTGCAGGTTCGGCATCTCCTGCTTGTATAAGTTTTCAGCAGTCTGGGCATACACCTTCAGATTCTCTATAGTGCTTGCAAACTTCTCAAGGGAAAGCAGCTCTAGTTGAAGATCTGATTCACTTGTTGAGATCTTATTTTCAACTTTTGTTTTTGCCTGCTGTATCTCCTCCTTTGATAGCAATATTGATTGCACATACATTTTGCCTAACTCGTAGGAAATAGAGACAAGCTTATTTTCATTGAGGATCTTTATCCAGTTTTCAATTATGTCTGGGGCCACGCCCAAATCAACTGCAGCTTCATTTAGTTCTATTTTTCCTTTCAAGTTTATAAGCTCTATCAGGGCGTCTATAGAGGTTTTTGCAACATTTCCATCGGGCATAATATCATTGGCTTTGCAATGTCAGAATGCTATCGCATTCCATTGCATACACATAAACTCTAAATGTATAATTTAAAATAAAAAAATATAAAAACATGAAGATTAATTGCAGATAAGCCATGCATCACAGCATTCAGAAAAGCACATGCCTGTACAGCATTGAAAATATAAGCGCGATAACAACCATATATATCATATCAGTGAAAAAGTATGGTACAAAAACATATGCCAATATAAATATGATGCCCATCATCAATATGTAAATAGGCTTGTTCCATGCGAATATTTTGCTTCCATCCAAAGGAAAGATCGGCAGCATATTATAAAGCGCGAGAAGTATATTTATAAAAAGTGTGAGCGAGATAAGTGCTGCAAAATAAGTGGTGGCTGCAGGATGCAATGCAAAAGATATTGCTGCGAACAATGCGAATATTACAAAGTTAGTTAGGGGGCCTGCCAAAGAAACAATGCCTTCTTGCCTTTTGCTGAAGTTATGCGCATATATCATTGTCGCGCCAGGTATGCCTATCAAAAATCCAAAAAGGGAGGAGAGACCTGTTATCATAAGTCCTGTCGGTGAGGTCTTGAATCCTGCTATTGCCCCATAATGCTGCGCGACAAACTTGTGCATCATTTCATGCAGCACAAAGCTTACAGAAACCACAAATGCTGAA
>JAJYVI010000033.1 GCA_021792115.1 Microcaldota archaeon
GCAGCAAACCAATTCATAGAGGACCTGTACGCGGCAGCCGCAAACAGCCAGTAAAACTTTTAGAAAAAGTTTTATCAAAAGCTGACAGTTAGTAATTTCTTTTATTTTTTTCTTTATTTTATCTTATATTTGTTTATAATTGCATTCTCAGTACTGGAAAGTAAGCTGTTTTTATTTTTATATAATTTTTATTTAAATATGTGCAAGGGTTAGTTTTAAGCACTGTAGTTATAATTCAAATTATTGAGTATATTATAATAATTTTCATAAACATAATTGAATTATACTTTTGGTGAATAAATTTTGGTGAGTAATATGAAGAATACTTTTGTAAATGAATACACTTTCAAGAAATTTTTGGATGCTGGAAAAGAAGCAGAATTTGATTCATTGTTTGATTCTGCAGCAAAAACGCTACAAAGCACTTTCAACTCAAAATACCCTATGTATATAAATGGAAAACAAGTTTTCTCTGATCAGGAGTTTGTTGAAACATCTCCGATTGATAGAAACATAGTTATAGGCGTCTTTCCGAAGGCGACAAGGCAGAATGCTAAGGATGCAATTGTAGCAGCAAAAAATGCATTTAAATCATGGTCTATTGTTGATTATAAAAAGAGGGCAGAAATCTTTGAGAAGGCCGCACAGATATTTCATGAAAAAAAGTTTGAGTTAGCAGCGATATTATCTTATGAAAATGCAAAAAGTAGATATGAATCAATAGGTGAAATTGATGAAGCAATAGATTTTATAAGGTATTATGTCAATGAACTAAGAATAAATAAGGGTTTTATAAGAAAGACAAGCTCAAAGACTGCTAAAATAGAAGTTGAAAAAGGATTTCAAGGCGCGCCAGAAGAAGCTGAGAATGTTATTATTTCAATGAAACCTTATGGTGTATTTGGTGTTATTGCACCGTTTAATTTTCCGGTTTCGATATCTGTTGGCATGAGCGTCGGTGCGCTAATAACAGGGAACACTGTGATATTCAAGCCATCAACAGACAATATGACAATACTTACTGCATTGAAAATATATGAAATTTTTAAGGAAAGTGGAGTTCCTGACGGCGTTTTCAATGTAGTTCCAGGGCCTGGGTCAGAGGTTGGAGATGAGCTTGCAATGAACCCTGATGTTGCAGGAATAGCATTTACAGGATCAAGAGCAGTTGGGCTCAATATGATAAAAAGAACATACGAGCAGGGGATGCAGAAGGTATTTATAGTCGAGATGGGAGGAAAGAATCCTGCAATCGTATCCAAGTATTCTGATATAAACATTGCAGTAAATGGGGTTGCAAATGCAGCATTTGGCTTTGCAGGCCAGAAGTGCAGCGCATTGTCAAGGCTTTATGTGCATGAATCTATAAAAGAATTATTTGTAAGTAAGCTCATTGACAAGCTAAGAACCATGAAGATAGGAAATCCTATTAAAAAAGACATATTTCTAGGTCCATTGATAAGCGAGGCAGCATACAAAAAATTCAATGATGTTGTTGCATCTGCAAAGCAAACAGGGCGCATACTTTATGGGGGCAATTCAATAAATACGGGCTTAAATGGCAGATATGTAGAGCCAACGCTTATAGAAGTTTCTCATAGCAATGATCTTGTTACAAATGAGTTATTCCTTCCAGTTCTTAGCATTGAAACATTTAAGGATTTTGAAACAGCAATAGATCTTGCAAATGACACAAAATATGGACTTACAGCAGGTCTTTATTCAAAAAACAAGAAAGAGATTGAGCAATTCTCGTCACAGATTCAAGCAGGTGTTGTATATATAAACAGGCGCATAAGTGCGACAACAGGAGCAATTGTAGGCTTGCATACTTTTGTAGGATGGAAGGGTAGTGGCCTGACAGGAAAAGGCACAGGTAGCAAGCATTACTTGCAGCAGTTTCTAAAGGAGCAAAGCATTTCAATAACAAAGCAGCAAAGGTAAACATGTTTTCATTACTGCATTTTATATATCTGCGTCAGAAATACAGGACAGTAAAAATAAGAGTAGGGCCAGTGTGGCTGAATGCACTTGTAGCAGATACTTTTGCAAAGTCTATGATAGGTCTTATGTTTAGAGAATACCTAAAACAAAACGAATGCATGCTTTTTATTTTTAATAAGCCTGGAAGACATAGCATATGGATGAAGAACATGCGCTTTGCACTTGACATTATGTGGTTTGGGAAAGATAAGAAAATAATTGAAATTATAGAAGGTATACCTCCATGCGCAGGATTTAATTGCAAAACATACGGCAAAAGCAGGGAGTCTATGTATTTTATAGAAGCTAACTCAGGGTTTGTGAAAAGCAATGGGATAAAAAAAGGAATGCAAGTGCTCATAAAAATATAGGTATCGCAAAAAGCCAGCCCAGCGCGTAAGAAAAATTTTTTGCTAAAATAGGGTTTAATCTATGGCAGCATTCAAAAATTCTTCATAGAAACATTTAAATATCTTTTTATTCATAATCTAATTACTTGTTTTAGATAAGCTTAAAAAAGCTATATATTCTTTTTTTATAAAGTAGTACACAACGCATAAACATAATATAGGTATAAATTAGAATCAAATTCGCATTAAATTAAGGTGAAATACATGCCAAAGGCAATATCCAAAAAAACCAAAAATATAAAAACAAAACCAAAGGCAAAGCAATCAATGCCAAAACCAAAGGCAAAAGAGTCAGTAAAGCAGGCTGTTAACGTAAAAGAGGATCAGCGTGCAAAACCTCATATAGTCGTTGCTGAAAATAAAATTGAGCTTATAAATGATCAAGGCGACCAACAGTCCACAAAAAGGAGGAGAGGAAGACCAAGGAGCGCATTCAGCGAAGCAAACAAAATAGAATTTGAGCAAAGCATGAAAGCGAGCAATGTAAGGAGATGCCCAAGCTGTGGAAGCTCAGATATAATATTTGACAATGAAAAAGGAGAGGAAATCTGCAACAAGTGCGGGCTAATCCTTGAAGAGAATATAATAGACCCAGGTCAGGAATGGAGGGCATTTGACTCAGATCAGATGAACTCAAGGGCAAGGACAGGAGGGCCTATAAAGTTTGCAAAGCCTAACAGAGGACTTGTTACTGAAATAGACTTATACAACAAAGATATCAGAGGAGTAAGAATACCGTCGAAGAGGCAAGCCCAGTTATATAGAATGAGAAAATGGCACAAGAGGGCAAGCATAACAAACTCAAGCGAGAGGAACTACCTTATTGCGCTCCCAGAGCTAAATAGAGTGGCAAGCTACCTTGGGCTTCCGGACAACATAAGAGAAAGTGCAGCACTTTTGTACAGGAAATGCGTCCAGGGCAATCTTATAAGAGGCAGACCCATCGAGACAGTGGTAGAGGCAGTTATATATGCATCATGCAGGTCAGCAGGAATTCCAAGAACTCTTAATGAAATAGCAAGTATATCAGGCGTATCAAAGAAAGAGATAGGGAGAGCGTACAGGATAATATCTAATGCTCTTGATCTTAAGATCCCTCTTACAGATCCAATCAGCTATGTTCCAAGATACATTGCAGCTCTCAAGCTCAGTGGCGAGGCACAGGAAAAGTCAGTGCAGCTTCTTAAACAGGCAGTCAAGAAAGGTCTGATATCAGGAAGAAGTCCTACAGGAGTCAGCGCAGCAGCAGTTTACATTGCTGGTGCAATGGCCGGCGAGCGCAGAACCCAGAAAGAAGTGGCAGACGTGGCAGGAGTTACAGAGGTTACAATTAGGAACAGATACAGGGAGCTTAAGGAGCAACTGAACCTTGACGTCAACCTCTGATTAGATGAAGAAGGTCTTATTCTTTTTTTTGGCAGTCTGCGCAATTGGCGCAGCTATTTATTTTTTGCTTGCAAGCAACATCCTTGTTGCGCCTGCTGCTCAACAGCAGGCATATGCAAATGCAGCGAATCTTTCTTCTAGCTCAGACCCCACATATAATGTATCGTCAATAAACAACTCTATAAATCAAACAAGGGAATATATACAAACAGTAAACAGAAGTGCATATCTTATATTCTACCCTAATCTTTCGCTTGCGCAGAGCTACCTTAATAAAAGCATAAGCCTGCAGTCAAATGCAATCATACCTTCTCAAGAAAAAGCTGTAGAGATACCGTCTCTTTTGGCAAAAGCAAAACAAAGCGCATATCAACAGCAGATAAATATCTATAAATACAGAGCAATATCCTTCAAAGTGCTGGTAATTGCATTAATTATTACACTGGTTGTTCTTTATTTTATTTCATCAATGGGTCAGCGCAGAGCGCAGGGCAAGAAGCAAAGCAGAATACAGAAAAGTAGTAAGCAGAATACAGAAAAGTAGTAGCAATAAATGTTATTGAAAATGCTGCCAGTTTAAATTCAGTAAAACTTGCAGTTACTAGTTCTCTATATACTATATCTCTAACAGTAATTAATTCTGTAATAGCATCTGATCTGATTTTGAAATGGTAAATTTTAACTAGACTCCAGGCAATCAGCATTATAATACAGGTTTTGACTGATATGTAATACAATATTTATTTACTAACGATATGTAATACAATATTTATTTACTAACAAGTTTGTTAAAAAATTTTAAAGGATTCCCCAAAAATCAGCCGTTCTAATACTGGTTCATATTTATCTCTTAATTTTTTTGGAGGCAAAATCTCATATTCTATTTTTTTATCCTTATAAATAGTATACAATTCATTGTTCAATGGCCTCATCATTTTTCTAATAAAAGGCTTATGCGCATCAATATACATAAATATTTCATCCATTAAGATAGGTGTCCGCTGTTTTGGTTCAATGCTGTAAAGGCCTTTATTAATGAATTCAAGTCTCAATTCCGCCAAAAAATTGAAGCGCTGCAGCATATTTGTAGTTATATGCAATTTATCATTAAATAGATTAATTGCTGGCTTATCTCTTAAAAATGTGGTGCAATTCAAGCCTGATTTGCGTTGGTTTTTTGACTTGTTCATATCCTCCCTTTATTTTTGATACCCTTTATTTTTGATAAATTTGATAAATGTAAAATAATACTATAAAATAAGTATTAAGATAAAATTAAAAATATAAAATGAAATTACTATATAAAAAATAATTTATATAAACCTTTGTATCGATTCGCTATTTGTCTGATTCTGCGCATACTGTACAAAAGCCTTTTAAACTAATTCCTTCTTAAATGATTAATAAAGGAGGTTGGTTATATGATCCAAGACGTACCAGAGATGTCAAAGCAGTATGACATAAAGGTGTTTGCCAAGACCCCAACAGGTGAAGGCATAGGAAAGATTGGAAAGCACGTTGTCTTTGTAAAGAATTCTAAGACAAAAATAGGCTCTATCTATAAAGTAAAGATAACGAAGGTTTTCAGGACATTTGCTTACAGCGAGATAAACTACGCAGTAAAACAATATATAGGATCCAGCTTACTTGACTTATAATTAGTAAAATAAGTTGTATAAACAGCAGTCTGCTGTGTTTTTTTGTTTTTTTGTTTTTTTATTTATTAATCGTGTAAATAAGATATGGCTATTATGAAAATTACATGTAAATACATGGCATATCATTTAAAGAGTGGAAAAAACACTTAATCAGCAAATGTTTCTATTAAATGAACTCTATAATATCTCATTAAAACATAAAGGTGTATTACAAAACAAGCAAGACTCTCACTAAATAAGAAGATTGCTGTAGTTTCTTATAATATCCTCTTAAAAAATAATGTTTAATATCAAAAGAATTCTCTTGACGTCATTGAAGATCTGATTTTGCGCAAAATATAAACTGTTTATATCATTGTAACAAATTCTAAACTTTTACGATTAAATGAATAACTTTAAATAAATAAGCCTTTTAAATAATATCTGACCAATCTTTATTTATTTTTATTTTGGTGGATTGCCAGAATATCAAGCGTTGTTTATTCCTAGGCGTTATAAAATTATTAGGGTGTTAATAATAAGAAAAAGCATTGGTTAACTGTTTAATCATTATTTAATCATCGTCTGCATTATACATTAACATTAGATATAGTCTTAATTAATTTTAATATTAATATTAATTTTTTATTTGATTTGTGGTATTATGGATGAAAACAAATTCAAAGGCACAACAACCCTTGGTATGGTTTGCCAAGATGGAATCGTACTTGCAGCTGATAAAAGGGCAACAATGGGCAATTTCATTTCAAATAAGGAAATGAAAAAAGTATGGAAAATCGATGATAATCTTGCAATTACAATTGCCGGCGGAGTTGGCGATGCACAGGAAATAATAAGGATACTTAAATTACATAATGAAATCTATAAAATGAATGAGTCAAGGCCAATGTCGCCTAAGAGCGCAGTCTCATTGCTGTCAGTAATACTTAATAATAATAAAATGGTACCTTTTTACATACAGTTAATAATAGGAGGGCTTGATAATAACAATAAACCACAGCTTTTCAACCTTGATCCAGGAGGAGGTTACACAGAGGAAAAGTCATACACAACAACAGGCAGCGGAACAGAATTTGCAATCTCATATCTTGACGACAATTATTCAGAAAATATGCTCACAAAGGATGCAGTAAAAATTGCAGCAAAAGCAATATCTGCAGCAATAAAGAGAGACATATTCACAGGAGATGCAATATTAGTTGCGACCATTACAAAAGAGGGCTACAGAGAATACACAGGAAAAGAGCTTGAGAAAATAATTACTATCAAGTAATCATTTGTTATTTTCTGCTATGCAAGGCGCAGTAAGAATGATGATTGCAGTAGCACTTCAAAATATAGTTTATCTAGAAATACAAACACAATAGACAGAAATATACAAGAGTAATAAAAATAACAGAAATAATAAAGAATAATAAAAAAATTATAAAAGCGCGAATGCGCGATGATAGAAGCTATACTATTTTTCTACTTTTACTTTAACACAAGTGGTTGTTTTGAAAGAAATCAATGAAAATAATGAGAAACCCAACAGCAAAAATCTGATACAAGAGATTGAAGAGATGATCCCTAAGGAAATAGGGTTTGTAAAAGCTGAATTCGAGGGGCCTGATATTGTTGTTTACCTTAAGAATGCAAAGTTTGTATACAATAATGACACAATAATAAAGAACATTGCTGTCGAGCTGAAGAAGAAGATAATCGTCAGGAGCGATGAAAGCTCTCTGCTTAATCCAGAAGAGGCTTTGGCAAAGATAAAGGCGATTATACCTGCTGAAGCAGGCGCAGGCAACATAAGGTTCATGCCTGAATTCGGCTCAGTTTACATTGAAGCGATCAAGCCAGGCCTTGTAATAGGAAAAAAAGGTGCAACTCTCAGAGCAATAATGTTCGAGACAGGCTGGGTGCCGAAAGTGCTTAGAATTCCGACAATGGAAAGCTCAACTATCGATGGAGTCAGGAACCTGGTATACAATGAGAGGGATTTCAGGAAGAAGTTCTTGCTCAACCTAGGCAAAACAATAAACAAGCCTCTTGGAAAGAGCGAATGGCTGAAAATGACTGCGCTCGGAGGATACAGAGAAGTCGGAAGATCTTCAATGCTCCTAGAAACAAAGAATTCAAAGATACTTATTGACTGCGGCATAAGCCCTGAGCCAGGGCTGAGGGGCGCGGCAGCAAACGAGGACTCTGAAGTCAACAAGGCATTCCCTTATCTAGATGCTGCGAATTTCTCAATAGAGGAGCTCGATGCAGTTGTGCTTACTCATGCTCATATGGACCACATAGGATTTGTGCCCTACCTTTTCAAGTATGGATACAAAGGACCAGTTTATTGTACAACTCCTACGCGAGATCTGGCAGCCCTGCTGTTGAATGACTACTTCAGGCTTGTGCAGAAGAGCGGAGGAGTCCCTCTTTATGATGAAAAGGACATAAGGTCAATGCTCCTGCACATAGTCCCTAGGGAATACGGCGAGGTTACAAACATCACTAACGAGCTCAAACTTACGTACCACAATGCAGGCCATATTCTAGGGAGTGCAATCGTGCACCTGCATGTAGGGGAAGGCGAGTATAATCTTGTCCACACAGGCGACATGAAATACGGGTTCACCAGGCTGTTTGATTCAGCTGATACTAAATACCCTAGGATGGATGCATTGTTCATAGAAAGCACATATGGAGGGCGCAACGATTCCTCTGGAAACAGGAAGGACGCAGAGATAAACCTCATGAACATAATAAAGAAGACAATAATGAACAAAGGCAAGGTACTTATTCCATTGTTCGCAGTAGGAAGATCGCAGGAGATACAGCTTGTGCTAGACTCCTACTTCAAGGCATATGAACTGGACGTGCCAGTATACCTGGATGGTATGATACTAGAGGCAAGCGCAATACATACAGCATATCCTGAATACTTGAAGGAATCCCTTAAAAATAGGATACTTAACAATATGTCTCCTTTTGAAAGCAGCATATTTGAGGTCATAAAAGGTGAAAGGGAGCAGATACTTGAAAAAGGGCCTGCAGTAATCCTTGCCAGCGGCGGAATGCTCAACGGTGGAAGCAGCCTAGAGTATTTCAAAAAGCTTGCTGACGATCCTAAGAACTCTCTGATATTTGTTGGATACAACAGTGCAGGCTCGCTTGGGAGAAGAGTACAGAATAATCTTAGAGAAGTCCCTCTGCAGGATGAAAATGGAAAGCTCATGCCGATAAGCGTGAAAATGAATGTAAATACAGTCGAAGGATTCTCAGGTCACAGCGACAGAAAAGAGCTTATGAGCTTTGTGAAGAACCTTAAACCAAAGCCTACAGAAGTCTTTACAATGCATGGTGAGGAGCAGAAATGCGAGGATCTTGCATCAAGCATATCAAAGGTTCTTGGGGTAAACTCAAGGGCGCCGAGAAATCTTGACTCTATAAGACTGAAATAAATAAACATGTATAAAGCATGTTATGCAGGTTATACAGATTATATAAATTATACAATGATATCTATCTTTGTTTGTTTGCTGACTTCATTTTTTCTTTCATAAATCTGCTCAGAATTTTCATCACTAGGTAGCCTTCTTAAAATGTTAGTATACCCTGTCTTTTCGACGAGTCTTGTAGTGCTGCTATCTGAATTTATAATAGCGTCTGTTTTTGACTTATCTATGAATTTTACATCCATTATATCTAAATATAAATTGAGCTAAATCCTTTTATAATATTTCTTTAATCCTTTTTCTATTTTTTATATTTTATCTTAACTTCGCCACTTTCATAATCTAGTAAAATAAATAATTAATATTTGGTGTGTCAATTATTATTGATAAACATGACAACACCAAATACAAAAATATATTGGAGAATAGAAATATGAGCTTTTCAGTATGCAGCATTGGAGTTTTGCAAAAGATGGAAAATAAATATAAGCTCATATCAGGGATTTTGGAAATACACCAACAAGACATAAAGATTTTTTAGGGCAGGCAAAACTTCTGCTTTACAACAGGCTGAATGAATCAGTATCAGTGCATCAAATAATTCCTACTTCCTCAACAGACCTCTTTGAGATTCTTGGAATGCAAAAAGCTCCTACAGAACGCGATTTATATCGAGAGGTATCAATTATCGGTGAATTGTTTCCCCTCTTTATGAGTAG
>JAJYVI010000034.1 GCA_021792115.1 Microcaldota archaeon
TTTTACAATAATCGATGCACCTGGTCACAAGGACTTCGTAAAGAATATGATAACAGGAGCATCTCAGGCAGATGCAGCAGTTTTGGTTGTTAGTTCTGTTGATGGAATACAGGCCCAGACAAGAGAACATGCAATACTTGCAAGCGTTCTTGGAATCAAACAGCTGATAGTAGGAGTCAACAAGATGGATGCTGCAAATTTCTCCCAGGAGAAATATGAGGCTGCAAAGAAGTCTGTTACAGAACTATTGAAGACACTTGGATTCAAGACAGATGCAGTCCCCTTCATACCTTATTCAGCACTTGAAGGAAGCAATGTTTCAAAGAAACCGGAGAAGATGCCATGGTACAACGGTCCTACCTTGCTCGAATCACTGGATAACCTTATCGTACCTGAAAAACCTATAGACAAGCCTCTAAGGCTGCCTATACAAGATGTATTCAGCATTTCAGGATTTGGAACAGTGCCTGTAGGTAGAGTCGAAACAGGAGTAATGAAGCCAGGAGACCAGGTAATAATCATGCCAAGCGGCATAAAGACAGAAATCAAGAGCATTGAAATGCACAAGAAGCAGCTGACAAAGGCAGAACCTGGGGACAACGTCGGATTCAACATCAAGAACGTAGACAAGAAAGATATAAAAAGAGGAGATGTTATTGGACCTGTAAGCAATCCTCCGTCAGTCATAAGTGACTTCACTGCGCAGGTAATAGTGTTGCACCATCAGAACGTGATTGCAAAGGGATACACACCTGTTTTCCACATACACACTGCACAAATAGCATGCGTATTTGAGGAAATCCTTGAAAAGAAGGATCCAAAGACAGGCCAAACTCTTGAAAAGAACCCTGCAACAATAAAGACAGGAGATATTGCAATAATAAAGATAAGACCTACAAAGCCAATAGTCGCTGAAAAGTTCTCAGAATTCCCGCAACTCGGAAGATTTGCAATAAGGGATATGGGAGAGACAATAGGAGCAGGAGTAATTCTAGAGATAACAAAGAAGCAGGTCGGCTAAAGTCCGACTGTTTCTGCAGCTCTACAGTCTCTTGCAAAGTAAAATCTAATAATACAATAGTGATTGGTGTTTGAATGGCTATAGAAAGACAGATTAGTCTTTTTAATGACCATGAAATCAATGAACTGTTGGAATCTGTTAAGAGCAAACTCTTAAAGTCTCAAAAAATGAAAGTGCAGTCTGTGTATCCTGGCTTAGAAAGCCAAAGGATACTTGAAAAAGCTTTAAAAAATTATTCGAAAAAAGAGAACATTCAAAAAATAAGAAACACAGTCAATAGGGAAATAGAAACAATTGTTTATTCCTTCCCTGACAACAAGCAAATTGTTTTGCATAGCAAAAAAGATGAGCCTGTTGAGGAAGAAGGCATTGGCGTTCTGCTATATAAATTGAAAAAAAAGCTTATAACTGAAAAAACAATGCCTGAAACAATAACACATGAGGTAACAACCAAATACAAATACCCCAGCAACAAAGAGATTATTAAAGCAGTACTGCGCACATATGATGAAGAACTGCAGAGCGCAGAAGATAAGAAATAAAAGTATAACTGCTATAGATATAGGTATATGGTAAAAATAGCAAAGTATTTAAACAAGATAAATAAAATATAAAAGCTATAAAATAAATCAAAACAAAGGATAAATAATGTTTATAAATTTGAGTTTAATTTTATTTAATTTAAGATGATTATAATGCCGACAGCCGCAATAAAACTTGTAAGCACAAATCCAGAAGATATAGACGCAATCTCAAAGAATATTAAGTCGATCGCAGAGACACTGAGCATAAAAGTAAAAGGTCCTGTGCCTCTACCAGTACATAAGATTGTACAGACTACAAGGAAAACCCCATGCGCGAACGGAAGCCACACATTTGAGAAGTGGGAGATGAGAGTGCATAAGAGACTTCTCTATGTAGACAGCAACGAGCAAGTACTTAGGCAAATTATGAGGATACAAGTACCGGACACAGTGCAGATCGAAATAAGCTTAAGCTAAATAGCTAAAATTAAAGCAAGTTTAATGCAATAATGAAACTAAAACTATGCTTTTGGAAAGGCTCATCATACAAAACTGCAAAACTTAAAATGCAATCACATATCATATTCCATTCTTTTCTTTTTTCCTTTTTTTTATTTTTTTATTTATATTATTTTACTATTTTTCTTATCCTTGACTTTTACGGGTAAACCTAGAACATATTGGTTTAGTGCTTAGTGTATACGCTCACATTCGTCAAAAATGTAGCAAAGACCTTGCATTAGAACAAAACCTTTATTTTAGCTTTGCTTTTTTAGTTCTTAAATTTGACTACTTTATGGACAACCATGCCCCACTTAAGAAAAATAACAGGGTATCCAAAAGATATAAATAGTGGAAACTACATATATATAATTAGGGGTTGCATATGGCTGTAGTAAACAAAAAAATAATAGCTATAAAGAATAAATTGAAAAAGTACTACCAATATATGGGCTGGGGCAGCATAGACAAAGACAGGCAGGACTATGTTTATTATGAAATGGCTGCAAAAATGGCAAAAGAGTATAAGATGGGGCGTAATTTTGTTCTGGAGGCAGCTGAAAAAGCATTTGCAGCATCAATGAAAAAAGGGAATTATATGTCAGCAATAAACATAGCAATAGAATATGCAGTTTTCGATAATCATATTGTACTAAATTATCCCCAGCAAAAGGCCGAAATGATTTCTAGGCACCAAATAGTCCTAATACAATAAGTGCATGTCTTGTTTGTATTAAGAATTACTTCTACATAGGAAGAGGTAATCATACATGCTACAGCAAGCATATGCATAGATATTAATTACAATTAAGTTTATTAATTTTATCAGCAAATAGTTTATTGTATTAGGTGGTGGATGGGCAGCTTACCGAAAGGAGGAAGCTCCTCTCATGAGAGCATAAATGGCTTAAGGCCAGGATCCGGAATAGAAACGATACCAATGCTTTGCAAAGCAATGACACTACGAGCTGCACTGCAGTGGATGAAACGGCCGGGGGAAATGCAATGACCATGCAAGGCATATTGCCGCTCAGTCGAATGCTGCTTAAAACAAAAAGAGGGCTATGGTCCACCACTTAATCAAAAGTGTATTTTATATAACAATGCAAATAAAAATTTAGCCCGGATAATGTAATCTTTCTAAATTATATATTTTGGACGTATTATCGCTAAAAAACAAAAATTTTGGCAATAACTATAAACTTTTAGGCATACAACTAAACACTATAATAATGATAAAGTCATGCCTTATTATTTTATAACTTTAGAAATTATGCGAGTTAGATTTATCAAAAGTATTTATAAAGTTCACTAACAACTTATATCATAAATAAATTAAATGATACCATGAAAACAAAGTTTTCAGAATTAAAGGATCATGTAATCATCTGCGGATTCGGAATCGTGGGTGAGAAGATTGCAGATATACTGAACGAATATAAAATATCTTTTATTGTAATCGAGGTTGATGAAAAAAAAATAGAACAGCTTAAAAAATATGATTACAATTTTATAGAAGGGAGCGCGATGAAGTCAAAGAATCTGAAGGATGCCAATATAAAAAGCGCAAAAGCAATAGCTGTTGTTATGGATGACGAAGCAAAAAACTTATTTACAGTAATAACTGCAAAGGATCTCAATAAGGATATATTTATAGCCACACGCACTAACGATATTCTTATAAAAGATAGGATAATTGAAGCAGGAGCAAATTATGTTGTAATGCCTCAAAAAATCGCTAGCAAAGAGATTATAGATGAAATAGTTAAGAACGAAAGTAAATAATAAATAACTAACCTAACCAGGCGAGAGATTGGTCAAAGTGGATCTTGTAAGTGCTCAGAATGCGTCTATTGAGATGCTACTCCTATTTACATTAATAAGTATCTTTATTTTTTTGTTTTCATTCCATGAGCTTACGGCAATAGATCACAATGCATATGCATCGGGATATCTTATTCTAACAGCAATGTTTGATGCTGTAGACACTAATGTAGGCGTAATAAATATCACAAACTTGCTTAGTTTTAATTTTCTGGTTGTTTTTACAGTACTTATTATGGATGGTATCACAAAGGTGCTGTTAATTGGATTCGTTATGGCAAGTTTTATAGAAGTATTTACTAGCATAGATATAAAGGCAAGGCTACAAGTGCATGATATTAAAAAACTTAAAAATCATGTTATTATTTGCGGTTATTCTATGTTTAGTGAGCAACTTACGGCCGAGCTTATACAGAAAAAAATAAAGTTTGTAATTATAGATAAAGATATTATAAAAACAGAAATGTTAAAGGATATGAAATACTTTTCAATAGCAGGCAATTTCTTGTCTGAGGAAATACTTATGGATGCAGGGATTCTTAATGCGAAGTATATTATTTTTGGCGTGAAGAGCGATTATTCTAATTTACTTGGAGTTATAACTGCAAAAAAAATAAACAAAAATATAAATATAATCTCAAGAGCAATGGATGATGCAGCAGTAAGGTATCTAAATGATATAACACCTGGCAAATATTTTATTCCTGAGTATCTTGCAGGCAATGAAATTGGTTATACCCTACTAGAATTAGAAAATATAAATAATATAAATAGTAATACCAGCAAGTGAAATTAATGGATAATACAAAGTTTGTAAAAATAGATATAATTATTTTTTCAATAATAATTTTATTCTTTGTATCGTTAGCCTTATCCCTTTTTGCAGGCCTTGATCTTTATAGAGCTATTATATGGAATATACTTACCTCCCTTGACATAAGTTTTGATCTGCCTGCGAGATTCTTTGAAACGCCCTATCTTATTATTGCAACTGCAATCAACATGGTCATATTTGCAGGATTAACAGTAGTTCTTGCAACACTATTTTTTAATTTTCTAAAAAATATCGACATTAAAAGATCATATATGCTTTTAAGAATAAAAAAACTTAAAGATCATATTATAGTAGTGCCATATAATAATGATTCAAAAGTTATCTTGCAAGAACTTGATGATGCAAATCTAAAATATGTAATAATAGGAGATACGCCGAAAGAAATGAAAGAACTGTACAAACAAAAAAGGTTATTTATAGCAGGCGCATTTAACTCTGATGAAGTATTTAACCTTGCAGGTATTAAAAAAGCAAAATATCTTATAGTTTACAGTTATAAGGATCTTGAAAATATATTAATGATAATAACAGCTAAAACAATAAACCCAAACATAAAAATAATCAGCAGAGTTAATGATGAAGATAACATCCCACAGATAAGCAGGACAAATGTTAATAAAATAATAATACCTGATATTGCTGCAGGAGAAAAAATAGGGGAGGAAATAATAAATAAGATTTATAGGATTATAGCAGATTAATAGTTAAGCTCCAAGGCTATTTTTATGACTAATAAGTTAATATTCATGGTGTCAGATTTATCGACTTAGTCTGGCTTTATCACACTATTTTTAATATGTTGTCAACAAATTATTACGCTATCGAAAACTTTAAATACTAGAAAATACACTATAATATGTATTGTTAGAGCATTATTAAAGTCTTTAAATTGGGTTGAAAGCGCATAGCTAATATATGCTGATAGTTGGGTAAAAAAATGGAGGACTATAAAACGCAAAAAAAGGAACATACTGAACCGCAAAACTTGCATACTACAGCAATTATTGGAACGCAGGAAAAAGAAGAAAATAAACATATTAGGAAATATAAAATAAAACACATACTATCAAAGGTCAAAATACAACAAATATTGTCAAAATCATGGTATGCTGTCAAAGCAATTGGGATAGGCATTGTAATAGAAGGGGCATTAACATTGCCTATTTTAGGATATTTTAATGCACATCCAAATTTAAGAGAAGCAATACATAATGACGAAACAGCAACAGTGATGTCTATAGGGCGCGATGTGGGTTACTTTTCAAATAATCCTACTATAAGGATATTGGGCAATGAAATAAAATGCAGTAAAAATAATTATATAAACAGTTATAAAATTCCTGCGAGATCCAGACCAGTTCCTACTTATGATACGCAGTATTTTGAAATATTTAGGCATGACTCAAAAAAAATTGAGTTTATTATACAACCTGGCAGAAATACTTTAAAAACGCCTTCTGCAGAAGCTGAGGGCTATTCAGTACTTGGAAATGTGCAGACAAATACAGGATACTGGATTCAATTTGGTGTAAAGTATAACACAAATTTTCAAGATAAACAATTTAAAAATGACTTACTTGTAGAAGTTTTTAAAGTTAAAGGGCATGATTTAGGCACTGCAGTATATTCTCTTAAAGAGCCTATCAAATTAACTGATGAGTTAAAATTTGCGATGGAAATAACTAAACCCGGCCAAGCGCTTCTCCATGTCAAGGATGAAAGGACTAAAAATACATTAAACGTCCATGTTTTTGACTCAGGCTTAAAATACTTTATAGGCTCTAAAGACCACAATGCAAATCCGTCTACGCCAACAAGCATTCTTAGCGAAGAATATATAACAGCCAAAAAACCAGGGCAATTAGCAGAGGCGCCGCCTCTTTACATAGCGTCTTCAAACAGATTTTCATTAAAAGATTTCCAGGAAGTGTCACGTTTTTTTGATAAGAAACAGACTCATGTATGGGTATATCCTATAGGAAATAATCTGAAACTGTCTTCAACTTGGTCAACATGGCATATCCGCGGACATAAGGAGTTCGAAAATAACTTTGTAACAACAATAAAAAATTGAAAAAATCAATTAAAGGTGCTTTTGTACTTTTAGTACTTTTACTTATAGCTTAATAAAAATTATGCTGTAAACTAATGAAAAGAACACTTTGCTAGCCGTATGTATTCGACTACTAACTAATTTTAATGCATATACGGATTAAACCATTGCACATAAACTATAAATATCACAATAAATACTAACTAAATATCACATTAAGCAATATAAATTATGGTCGAAAATATGACAGAACAAATAAAACAGGGTAATAAGCAGAACATAATAAGTAACATTAAAAACTTGTTTAGAGGAAACCATGCGCAGATGAAGATAACAATACCAAAGCAGAAGTATAAAGACTTAGGCAGTATTGATTTTGAAGCAATTGAAAATTTACAGGGATTCAATAAACTTGTTGATTTAAGAGATGATTTTGTAACTCCAGTGAAAGTTAGCATAGCAGAATGCGATGGGCACTACACTATAACTAGAGACATCCACTTGCCTGTCTTAAAAGATAATATAGGTGTGATGTATATTGGATCGCAAGGCTGGAAAACTATCTCAGAAGAAAAAAATTACACAGTAGGAGATTATCTCTTTATCTCAAATGATGCTAAGATTATGGGACACGTGGAAAAGGAAAAAATAGGTCAGGAATGGCTGCTTATTGATAATAAAATAGAGATAGTGCTAAAATATAGTACAAACTATGAGCTTACTACTGCACTAATTAATAATAAAGTAGAGACGACGGATAAAATTATGAAGGAGCCAATATACAAAGTATTATCTCCAGGCCTCTATATTTCTAGGTTGTATAATTACCCTGAGCGCCAGCACCAGACGGTCGGCATTAAGATAGAAGAAGATTTCAAATTCACTAACAAAAATGGTGATGTAATAAAGGGAAATGCTGGCGATTGGCTAGTAAGCAGCAAGAATCTTTATAGCGAATACACTTTTGTAGTTAATCCTGAGAACTTCACATTAAGATATATAATTGCAGAGAAATAAAAAATTATTTTTAATATGCTTAAATAAAAAGATGGTAAAATGGAGAAAGAAAAAATAAAGAATAATAAGAATTTTGTAAATTTTATAAGGAAAACATCAGATATTATAAACTTTACAATAAGGGGGCATAAAAAGCTTGATGTTAGCTACATAAATGCACGCAATATATCAGAGCAACCTAACTGCAAAATAGTAATCAACTTAAGTGATCCCATTAGACATAGCATCAATGTTTCTATCGCAGAATCTGATGGATGGTACACTCATACATTTCGCTATCATCCATTAGTAATGGATGCGCATACATCTATATGGGCTACCAAATCAGAAAAAAGATATTACTGCAAAGGAGATTACCTGCACAGGGATAAATCAGGCATGATTGATGCGCATTTCACAAAAAAACAAATTAATGAACACTACTTAACATTTAATATTAATGAACCACACAATTATAAAGTAGAAGGGGATCAAAGGAACCTACTCTTTCCTGGACTTTATATTGCACGCTATGAGCCGAATAGCAGATGCTATGCAATCCAAATTGACACACAATTCAAATATAAGCTTGCTACTGTGAAGCGTACAACAGTTATTGGTAATGCAGGAGACTGGCTAGTAAAAGAAGCTGACTATCCAATAGTTGAAGTAGTAAAATCAAGAGATTTTGCATCAAGATATATAATTGCAGAGAAATAAAAAATAGTCAAATAAGTACAGGTATGTATCGTTTTATTTAAAATTAAAAAAAGGAGATGGTATAAAATGAAAAATATAGGAGAAGATCCCATAGATAATTTTGCAATTAAATTGTCACATATATTTAATTGCAATAGGACTGAAGCACTGATGAAATTTATAAGAACAACTGGTGTTTCATATCAGCAGTTAAATGATTTCCTTATTAAAAAGTCAAAGGATGAGAATAAACCTAGTACTAATAAAGATTCTAAAATTTCAATAGTCTGGGGGCCTTAAGATTAAATAAGCAATTTCTAATAATATTTTAGAAATACTAAATTATTATTAGAATATTTTATTTTTAATAAAACCCACTAAAAAAGAAACAATATTGTATTCTTTGATGAAACTTTTATTAGCATATTTTTTGCCAGGGCGTGTTCTTAATTCTATGATTTCAATCACTGAGGCTTTTTTGGGTGGAGGAAAGGCTTCACAAGGGCTAAATACAGTAAATAAAAACAGCCAGCCCAGCCGAACACAACAAACAGTAGTATCCAAAAATTCACTATCATTTGTATTACCTAATAAATCTACTCTTTCAACATATTTAAACCTTGCGGTTACATCTGGCAGCCATGGCTTCACGCTTGGGGCTGAGACAGCGGGCGAGTAGTATGCGCCTTTGGTGCCAGATTGGTAGTTACCTTTATCATTATTTTTTACGCATATAGCTTGAAGGTTGTTTATAAGAAATTATATAGTATAAAATTAATACTAGATCTTATTTTGCCGTGTTTTTACAGTAAATAATGTGCATATATAAAAATCTAATAATATTTTAGAAATACTAAATTATTATTAGAATATATAATTTACAAAGAGCATTAGTATTTATTTGTTTTTGCCTGTTTATTGATTCCGTATATATGAAACGGGTATTGTAATACTTTTTGTATTTAGTAAATACTGCTTTGATTTACAAATTTCATAGATATGAAACGAAAAATAGATCTTACAAATAGACTTATTCCATTTTTAT
>JAJYVI010000035.1 GCA_021792115.1 Microcaldota archaeon
ATAAGTAATATGGAAATCCCGCCGAGCCCGTATTTTTAACTTTTATTTTATTATTTTTATTATAATAAAAAGTTTAGGGTGTTAGAATTAACAAGCAGGTGCAAATTATTATACAAAACAATAAATAATTTTTTTTAGTATAATATAAGTGCAATAATTATAATATACTGTTTAAGATTAAAATTAAAAGGGAATATTATGCAGAAACACAGTAAAATCAGCAGATCCAAAGGCGATAAATCTAATGCGCATGTTGGTGAAAAAAGCCCAGTATTTCTTGTCAAAGCTACAAAAAAGGGAGGGCTTGACTATCTCCATATATCCCTAATGATTCTTGTGCTTATTTTAATAGCACTCGCATACTCATTTGCAAAGCTTAAGCCACTTAATTCTTGTTCAAGCCCAAACCAAACTATGAACTACGGCATACTCAATAATTCCTGCGTGAAGCTGGAAAACAATAACACTCAGGTGCTGCAGGCTGCTGAAAAAGTAATAGCAGGTTATGCATCTATAAATACAACATTTTCCCTTCTGCCTTATTATTCCTATATAAATAAGACGCAGATTTATTATCTTGAAAATCAAAATAAGTACTTTGTGCAGGTTCCATTTAAGGACCCTCTCAATAATCAGACGCTTAATTTTTCAATGCTCTTTAATGGCAGTAATCTTTCGCTCATAAATCTTTATATGCAATCTGTAGTAATGCCTCAGAATACATTGAATAAAGCTGTCTCTTTTGGCACAGTAAAGCTTGCAGGAAAAGTTGCATGCGCACCATCGTCTTCAAATACTATCCCAGTATACCTTTTCAATGATCCTTATTCTCCAGGTGCATTTTCCTCAATAATCAATGCATCAAAAATGTCTGAAAAATATGCAAATGCGAATATAAGCTATTATTTTATCTTCGGGTCAAGTTCTACAAGGTTATATAGCTCCTATGGAGTAGAGAAGACACAATTACTTGGGGATTATCTTGCCTGCGCATCAAAGCAGCATAATTTCTATGGATTTGTATTGAATTTAAGCAAGATTTACAATGGAATTCCTATGCAAAACTATACGATGTACCAGACTGCTCTTGGATCAGGTATAAATACAACGCAATTAAATGCATGCATCAGCAACTCTTCATCAATTTTAACATCACAGTCAAATCTTGCAAAATTCTATAATGTTGTATCCGTCCCAGAATTTATTGTAGACTGCGAATACACATCACTTCCGCAGACTCTCCAATATGCAATAAACTACTCAATAGCACAGAATAACAAATAGATAAATAACCAATTAGTTAACAAGAAGAAGTGATACTTCTTAGCCTTAGCATACTTTTTTAATAAAGGCATGCTACTATTTTGCTATTGATAAATTAAATGGTGCTTCGCAGTCGAATCTAAGAGTGCTATTTGTAAGATAACTGCAGTAATATGAATTGTTTATCTGCTCTGCCATGTTTGATATGCATAGGTTTTCAATACTTTGGTTTCCGCTTTCTAAGCAGTAAGACACATTTTTTTCAATTACTGCATATTGACTATAAAGCCCTATCTTGCAAAGCGTTGTAAGATTGGAATAAGGGAGATTGTTACATTGATTTAGCAAATCTGTAAAATTAGTGTTGTTGTATTCCTTGCTACTCTGTGTAATATTCTCAAATGCTGAGCTGCACTGCAGACTGAGATTTCCGGCAAACCTGCAATAGCTTGCATTATGCGAATTAAGTGCAGATTCATAGTAGCATAAATTTTGGGGGGTTATATTAGCAGAAATAAATCCCATGAGCGTTGATTCTTGGTTTATTGCTGGTTGCAGCGAACTAAATATGCTGCTATTTATTTTGCTCGTATTTTTTGCTAACGATGTGTTAGAAATTTTGTTCAAGCTGTTATATTCTCCACTATTTAGTAGAGTAGATGCATTAAGCATATATGACATAACTGTAAGATTCTGTCTTGCAGGTAAATGGCTGCAATAGCCTGAATTTTTGGAAGAGAGCATTGTTCTATAATAAAATAGATCAGTGCATATCCTAATTTCAGAGCTGTTTGTCATATTATTGCATTCACCTAAGGATACTGCTTTAAAGTTCTGTAATTTTGCAAAATAAAACATACATTCTGATTTATTAGGCCCTGACATGCTGTTACACAGCGCACTATTATTTGTTTTTATGCTTACAGCAAGAATGCATGAGTTTTGCGCAGATAGATTTTCAAGACTGTTGCAATATACAGAGTTATTGTTCTCCTCTGCTATATTTTCAATGCATGTGCTTTTATTAACTGTGTAAGTGCACATGGAAGTATTTTTTGTATATGCTGCTAATGATGCAAAGCATGACATTCTATAGCTCTTTAATAATATACTGTTGCATCTGCTGAATTGTGACGCATTCTGCCTAGACATGCTATTGAAAGTTATCATTAAGGCGATAAAAACAAGAACGATTGCGATAAAGTAAAGTACATTGATATTACTCTTTATTTTGCTAATATCATTGTCGGCATTTTTTTGTGGCATTTCTCTATGTTTATCCGCTGGCATCTGTCCTATGTTTAAGAAATTCAGTATGCTGCGTTTTGATTGCTCTTTCATGCATTCATTAGTTAATAGAGTATACTTTAATGCCCTGGCTTGTTATCTCATATGGCACTAGTGCATGGCTATGGTCCACTCCCCTCATCTTTACTATTTCTGTAAGAAATGCCCTCCTATCCTCTTGGCTTGACTGATATAGAGTAATCAGTCCATCGAACAAGAAGAAATCTGCTTCAAACTTAAGATTCGTTCTTTCACTAGAGTCAAGTTCGTATGTAAGGAATGATGTTACGCCAAGCCTGTTAAAATTTGCAATAAGCGCAAGCACTGATTTTCTATAGTTTACCTTATCTGTCAGGACAAGGCTAAGCATTGACAGCGAATCTATAACTACTATCTTTGCATTGTTTTTAAGAATTTCATTTTCAATGTCGCTTACAATTGTGCCGAAAGTATATCTTTCATAATCACTTGTACCCATTATCTTTGATGAGGGATCTTGTCCATCAATTACAATGATCTTTTTTTCTATCAATGTATCAATGTCAGAGAAATCAGGAAATGCTTTTTTGAAGTTTCTTACAATGTGGCCCGGGTCTTCCTCCATTGATATAAATACGCCGGGTATCCCTCTTTTAGCATTATTATATAATATTTCAAGACAAAGCAGTGTTTTTCCCGCGCCTGGACCGCCAGCAATAATTGTTTGGTTTTTGATTGGCACGCCGCCTTTGAGCATGCTGTCTAATCCTTCAATCCCTGTTTCTATTATACTGTCGTCAGTCAAATAAAACACCATCGCCTTAATTTATTATTATGTTACTAGGTATTTATATAATTTACTATTTTTACTTTGCCTTTGCTATTTACAGAGCAGATTAATTTTAGATATGGGTTTTAAAAAATCTTTTCGGGATCATTCTTGGGATGCTATCCTCTACTACATATTCTGCTTTGCATCTTGTGCAGGACAGGCTTCCCGAAATAATATTTATATAGATGCAGTCTCTGCAGATTTCAGTCCCTACATGCTGGCTTTTCATTGCCTTAATGCTCTTGTTCTTCAGACTGCAGAAAATACTGCATTCAAAACTATTTTTATTATGCCTTTTTTTTATAAATTCACTGCTGCCTGGAAATCTCTCCTCTTTTTTTGAATTCAATACTAAAGGAAAGCTTTTACATTGAGGGCATGCAAGTATGTCTACTAATTTGTATCTCATGTAATCCTTTATTTAATTTTCTTTTTTGCTATAATCTGATATATTGTGCCAAAAACCATTTCTTTAAAAGTATCTATGTTATAATATTTTTTAAATATCTCGTAAAGTCTTGCATTGTCGGGTATGTGCATGTAGATGCTTTTAATTTTTTTGAACTCAACATAATTTTTGCCTGCTGAAAGTCTTGCAATTAACGGAATCATGTGGTCTATATATAATTTACCAAGCTGCATATACAGTTTATTACTTGACTTTCCTATGCTGACTACTCCTACATAAGATTTGCTTACGCGTGCAAATTCAGAAGCAGATTTATTCATGTCTATAGATGCATGGAAAGCAAAGCCTGCAATTGTAGCATCAAATACATTATCTCTAAATGGCATTGCTTCAAATAAGCCTTGTACTTTATCGCAATCTATTACAGAATTTTCAAGCATTTCAATTGAATAATCCATTAAGACAATATCGCTGCTTATCTCTTTATTCAACAAATCTGCCATAAATCCAGGCCCAGCGCCTGCATCAAGCACTCTAGGTAACTTTATTCTATCTTTAGCAAGGTTCTCTGCAATTTTATGGGTCACAAACTTTCTCCAGGCATTTACCATGAAGAATGTCATTAACTGGTTTGTTTTTTCATAACTTTTTACCATTTTACGATATGCAGAATATACATGCTTTGCATTCCTGCCTAATCCCTCTGCCATTTTTTCATCAGATAAAAGTAATATAAAAGGTATTTACATCATGTTTTTTTATATTTTTGCATTTTTGTATATTTTATATTTAACACGAATATTTATTAAACATAAAAATTTATAATATAAATTAAATATAAAGATCAAAAATTTTTGATTGGTGCTATAATGGTAATGGGCTCTGTACCTGAAGACGTAGATGTTGTAGTAATCGGCGCAGGCGTGGGAGGATATATCGCGGCAATACGCGCTGCAGAGCTTGGCAAGAGTGTAGCTTTGATAGAAAAGCATAAACTTGGTGGGCATTGTCTTAATTATGCCTGTATTCCTTCAAAAACGCTTATTCATATTTCAGAAATATTTTATAACGCAAAGAATTCAAACAACCTTGGCATCAATGGAGAGGGAGTATCAATCGATGCTAAGCAAATGCTCGATTATAGGCTTAGAGTGTCAAATAAACTTGAGGAGGGTGTAGGCTTTTTATGCAGAGCACATGGCATAGATATAATAAAAGGAGAGGCAAGCTTTTTATCTTCTAACTCCTTACAGGTAACAGAAGGGGTAATTATAAATTTTAAAAAAGCAATAATAGCAACAGGTTCTGAGCCGGCAGAGCTTAACGGCTTTAAATTCAATGATGCGAATATCATTGATTACAAGAAGGCATTGATGCTTGATAGAATCCCAAAAACAATGGCAATAATAGGTGCAGGATTTGTAGGCATTGAGATAGGGACTCTTTATGCAAAGCTCGGGACAAAGGTTTCAATAATTGCACGTAGTGACTTGCTTTCTGGTTTTGACGTAGATGCAGTAAAAATAGTTAAAAAAAGAATGGAATCCATTGGTATCAATATAATATTAAATTCAAAACCAATAGCATATAGCAATGGCATATTAACACTAGATACAGGTAATGCAGTAAATGCAGAATTGACTGTTATAGCAATAGGCCTTAAACCGTATACAAAAAATCTATCCCTTGAAAATACAAAAGTTGATACTGATGAAAAGGGATTTATAAAGGTGGACCAAAGGCTCTACACATCAGATCCAAATATTCTTGCAATAGGTGATGTCATTGGAATGCCAATGCTTGCGCATAAGGCGATGAGGCAGGGCATAGTGGCAGCAGAATCCTCCCAAAAAGACTCTTTTTTTGATAATACTGTAATTCCTTCTGTTGTATTCTCAGACCCTGAGATAGCAGTTGCAGGCAATATTTCAGATCCAAACCTAAAAATTGCCAAATTTCCACTAACTGCACTTGGCAGAGCAATTGCATTTGATAGAACAGAGGGATTTGTAAAAATTGCGTATGATAATGAAAATATAGTAAAAGGCATTGAAATTGTTTCAGAGGATGCAAATGCACTAATTGCTGAAGCTGCACTTGCCATTGAAATGGGTGCTAATTTAGAAGATATTGCAGATACAATACATCCTCATCCTACATTTTCAGAGTCTCTGCAAGAGGCTGCAGAGCTTGGCCTGGGGAGGCCTATTCATTTTTTCATTAAAAAATAGCATGCGTGTTTAAATGGCGATTAATCTAAAAAAGATTGACGAACTATTCAGATCTGATGCAGTTGAACTTTTTTGCCCGTATTGCGGAACTAAAACATACTGCCTTGTAAACTTAACATTATGCTCTAATTGCGAGAGTATTATTTCAATGACAAGACCTGCGGTGCTTAAAAAAGATAGCCAACTTGTGCAAAGCCTTGAAAAAATAAATTCACTTAGTGATGCTGATTACTATTCAGAAGAAAATTTTGAAAGCGCAATCAGCATCTACGACGAATTAATTTCATCAAAAGGGAATATAGGCTATATTTATGCAAAGGCATTACTGCTTATAAAATACTCAAATTATGTATTAAGTAATATAAACTATACCTCACACGGTTTCATGGAAGAAAATTACACCTATTCCCAAAAATCAATGAATCTTGTTTCAAATGCAAGGCTACTATTTTATAAACTGATCTCAATTGCAGAGTCCAATACCAAAAGCAATATAAATTCTTTCAATGATGCTTATTTTATTTTTTTAGCTTATATTAAATTAGGCAGGCTAAAATCCGCACAGGATGCATTGGATAATCTAAAAAAATTTAAGGAAAATAATGGTATAAACATCACCTATGCAAATCTTATTTTTGATATAAATAAGGCAGATTTTGATTCCTCTCTTTTAATATCTGAAAAATTGCTAAGTAGCGGTGTAATTCACCTAAATATACTATTTTATCATGCATTTGCTATGTTCCATATAAACAAATTTAAGCAAAGCAAGAAAATTCTTAATGTCTTGCAGAATTACATTAAAAATGAAAATATAAATAACTTAAAAGAGGATATTATAATTAAAAGTGCTTTATACTGAGCAACAAATTTATTATATTATACAAAATACTATAAAGGATATTATGCAAGTAAAAGAGAAGCAAAACTACAAGAATGCATTGAAACAAATTTATTCATGGAAAATTATTGTCTTAAATATATTCCTTTTTATTGTTTATTATTTGATATTTAATTATTTTATTAAATACCAGAATCATGGCATAGTCTTAATTTTGAATGTTCCTACATATCTTATCTATATAATGGTTGCAACGACTTCTGTACTTTCCTCAGTAAGCATTTCCTCTATATTGCATACCGTCAAGACAAAGATATCCTTTATCGGTACTGGGTTCGGAGCATTTGCAAGTGCTTTCAGCGGAATAATAAGTGGATGTGGATGTTCATTCCCTCTAATTCTTAGCATTGTTAGTTTGCTAGGCATAAATTCTTCATATGCATTAGTTATAAATTCATTTTTTGGGAATAATGCCAAATTAATAATGACGGCAATGATTGCATTTAATGTCATTTTGACAATTTACATGGTTGTAAAATTTAATAATAACATTGCTTGCAGAATTCCTGCAAAAAAGAGACATTTAAAGAAATAACAATGCAAATAAGCTTACAAAATAATTATAAAATAAATAACAAACATGAAATTATGCATGAAATATACTACGATCTGCTAATAAAAGATTAAATGGGGAATAATATAAAGAGTAAGAAAAAAAAAGCAAGGCGCTTTATAAAAAGAAAATTACTAAATAAAAATATCCCCGATCATAAGCATATGCCAGAGCATCCAGCAAAAGGCAGATTAACTATACAACGCCGAAAAAAAAGTATGCCGCAGTATAACAGTAGGAAGACAAACGGAGCATATACTTCTGGCAATTGGTCCCTTTTTGAGGAATTGCTTATAACTAAAATACTTAAGTCAGACGGAATTAATAAAAATAATATTCTGAATCCAGACGAAAGCCCATTTTTATTAAAAAATATTGTAGTTAATTTTACAGAAACATTAACAAAGATAAATTATAAAAATGGCTTTTTTACAGGAAAAGTGTTATATTCTGTATTAAACAATGAGCACAATTATGCATCTCATTACGATTCTATTCTGCATCTTACAGAATTTCTTGAGCTTTGCGGATTTAAGCATGTAATGTTCAATGATTTTTCTGGCAAAACAGTAATTAGAATCCCTGCCCATGGCGCAAAACACATATCTTTGGGATTTAATATTCATTCTTTTGAAGCAGGGTTGATTTCAGGATTTATAAGTTCTGCAAGGCATAAGCTTACATTTGTGGACGAAATTAAATGCAGTAATAATAATGCTGATTTTTGTGAATTTGAGTGCCACGATTTTTCCATCCGGCCTGATTATATTGGGAATACAAGTGCTGCGGTAGATATATTTTCAAAGAATTTTGCGGAAACATGCTTACTTCCAGCTAAAAATATAAAAGAAAAAAATAGAGCTCAAAGCACTATTGTTGATAAAGATTACTCTCTCTTGTATTATTATCTCTCCTGCCATAATATATTTTTTAATAGCACTCTTAATGTTAGTATGAGGAAAATTTTTGGATATATATCATCTGCGATTAGGCAGGATTTAGATATGCAGCATGCAACAGGCACTGCAAAAACTTCATTGATATATACATTGGGTCAGGCAATGGACCTTATTTTGGTCAATATGGAAGTAATATCAGAGAAGCCATTGCATGTTAAGCTTAAATTTAATGCATTCAATTCAAAAACAGAATTTGTTAATTTAGCAGTTTCATTTTTTAATGGCCTATCCTCAGGTAATAAAAATATTAAGCATATAATAAATATAAAAAGCAAAAATGGCATATATACTGCTAATATCCTGCAAAAGATATCAAAAAAAGTGCAATAGCAAATAAACCGTGTACCAAACCAAACCAATAAATAATTAAGTGTTTAAAAATAATAAAAAGGATTACTTACTTTTAAAAGCTGCAACTTCTGTTAAAACCTAATTTATTTTATTAATCTGTGAAACATATGGCATTAGAATTTATGGAGCCGATTGCCAAATTCATCCCTTCTATAAAAGGGCCCACTTCACCCCTTTCTTTAAAAGAAAAGCTATTTTGGACAGGAATCGTGCTCGTAGTTTATTTTATATTATACAATACATATGCATTTGGTATAAACCAGGCAGAAGTTACAAACCCTCTTTTTGAGCTTATAAGCATCATCTTTGCTGCAAAAATAGGAAGCCTTATTACTATAGGCATAGGTCCGATAGTGTTGGCAAGCATACTGCTGCAGCTTTTCAATGGAGCAGGCCTTATAAAATTTGATCAAAACAATATGGAAGAAAAGGCAAGATTTCAGAGCATGCAGAAGCTTGCTGCGATTGTTCTAGGTGTTGTTGAAAGTTTTATATTTGTTCTTACTGGCTACGTGCCTGTCTCGAATCACGCAATGATAGGCGCAGTAATATTGCAGCTTGTCATAGGAGCAATAACAATAATATACCTTGACGAGATAATGACAAAATGGGGTATAACTTCAGGTATAA
>JAJYVI010000036.1 GCA_021792115.1 Microcaldota archaeon
AAATAAGGAATTTTTTTAATATTTTGTTGATCCATTTTATCATTATTTTATTGCGGCAAATATACAGAAGCATATGTTTGCCAATGTCTGCATGTGCTTACTCTGTTTTAAGCTCTAACTTCTTTTTTGTCCTGTAGTCAAAAACTTTTTCAACAACATAGTGGCATTCATTGCATTCAAGTAACATCTTTTGTCTCTTTGCTACTTTTTTTACTGTTGCCTGACCTTTTACTTTTCCAGTGTATCCTTTGAGCTTTCTTTCTCTTCTCCTGTTGCCCATGTTCAGCCCGCTATCCTGTTTCTTAGAATAAATCTTAACTTTATGTGCAGTGTGTTTATTGCACTTTGGGCAATATGTTCTAATTTGTTTTACGATTTTCATAAAATCCTTTTTGTCAGCTTATTGATTAAGTATTGGTTGATGATAGAATATAATAAGGCGAAAATATTAATATAACTTCTCAAATTAAGGTATACTCAAGATTTAACGCATATAGAGTTGTTTATTAAAAAATTTATATCTTCGCTTTCTTTTTCTTTAATGCTTATTATCTCATCTTTTTGTAGAGGACCTATTTTTCCGCCGGATGGGAGAAGTATAGAGGGGATATCTGAAATCACCTTTAAAAATATCCCTTGTGCTTTTTCCTCTATATTTAAAGTAAATTCTTTTTTTATTTCATTTAGTCTGTTATAGAAAGACATTTCAATTTCAGGTAATGGTTGGGGCATTGGCTTATTGAATGCCACATAAATTAAAAGTTTTTGTTTTCTTTTTTCAAATATTTTATTTAATAAAAATACTATGTTCTCTTTTGTATTTAACTTATCTTTTTCAAAGTCATTGTTATCTATATTATTAAGATTTGTATTTGGTTTGCTGTTTTTAATGAAATGTTCTACATCATTGTAAAAAGTATTTGGAATTAGTTGGAGCTCATTTGTTTGTTTTTCCTTGTGTAGGATTTGCCATATTGTTTCATAAGAAATATTTAGATCCATAATACCCCCACAGTTCCGTTAATAATAACATTCATTTATTTTTCAACATTTAAATTATTATTTATTATTTTGTTTTATATTATTACATATATAGATAAGATTTCGTGAATAGTGGAATTCAACCCCCTTACACCCTATTTATAAAACATTAATGTATTGCTTTTCTATCTTCTTTACCTCTTATTGCTGACATTACTGCTGCAAATGCAACTATTAACATTGAAGAGAGGAATACAGAATGTATTCCATTTAAAAATGAAGTGCTCTGGGCAGAAGTCAATGAAATATTACTTCCCATAAAAATCGCAAATGCAGTAGTTCTTGGAATAACTGCAGAAATAACAGTAAGTGCAATTACAAAGCTAAGAACCATACCTATGTTTCCCAACATCCTATTAAGTCCTGAGGCCATAGAGTATTTATCTTTTGGTGCATTTGCCATTATTGCACTGGTATTTGCAGGGAAAAACATTGCACTGCCTATTCCTGTAAGCATTGTTATAAGAGCAATGTAATAAAGAGGGCTTGAAACACCTAAGAAGACAGAATAAAGAATATATGCAGAAATTATAAATAAAAGGCCTATTGTTGCAGGTATTCTAGCGCCTATTTTATCTGAAAGTCTACCCATAAATGGTGCAATTATGCCTCCTAAAGCATAACCAGGAAGTAAATAAAGACTAGAAACAAATGGATTGAGTCCACGAATTCCTTGCAAGTAAAGTATAAGAATGAAAAGTATAGCAAACGACGCAATTCCCTGAAGCATAGATGCAAGTATTGAAAATGAAAAAATCTTCTTTTTAAACAATGAAAAATCAATAGTAGGAAACTGACTTTTTCTTTCAATCAGTACAAAAATAACAAATAAAATTAAAGAGACGATAAACATTGCTATTTCTCTTAAAGCCAGCCCATCAAACATTGAAAAAACTGCGCCGAGAGTTAGTATAAGAAGGCCTATGCTTAGAATACTTATGCCTATAAAATCAAAATGCTCTTTTTTTGGTTTTGCAACATCTTGCAGTTTGTATATCGCAATAGGTATTATGACTGCGCCTATTGGTACATTTATGAAAAATATCCACCTCCAGTCTATTGTTGTTAGGAATCCCCCAAGAAATATGCCAAGTATTGCCCCAAAATTCCAGCCTATTGCAGTGTATCCAAAAGCTCTGCCTCTTTCATGCGGCTCAAAATGGTCTGCTATGACTGCGCTGCTTATAGTTCCTATAAGGACGCCGCCAAAGGCCTGCAATATTCTTGAACCTATAAGTAGATCTATATTTGGCGAAAGCCCGCATAATGCAGATCCGATAATAAATATAACAAGCCCATACTTATAGAGTTTTGCACGACCTAGAAGGTCTCCAAGTTTGCCTACTTGCGATGAGAATGCAGCAAGTATAAGTATATATGCAAGAATTACCCAGATTGAGTTGAGAGGAGAAGTGCTAAGCTTGATGTCTATTGTAGGTAGAGCCAGGATCACTATAGTAGTGTCTATGGCAGCCATAAGGACTCCTATTAGGACTACTCCAAGGGCTATCGTCTTCGTACTGATTCCGTCTTTAAATATTCCTGGCATTTTATCTTAGAAATTGTAAAAAATAGCGAGGAGTGGATTTGAACCACCGATCTCTGGGTTATGAGCCCAGCGGGTACTCCTAGCTACCCTACCTCGCTTTAGAAAATTGATACAATACTCTATTTTGTATAAAAATTTAAAATTGCTTCTACTAAATAGGTTCTGCAAGGTCTGGCATGGACTCATATTGCATTATAAATGTACAGGCAGGTCTAATAAATTAATTTCTTTACTTCTTCCTGCTCTATCCTGTCATAGCTGTTACCGCAGGAAGCGCATTTGAAGCCATTGTCGAATGCTTCATCGAATGTGAGCACTATATTGCTTTTCCTACCGCATTTGTTGCATATAAAGTAGTCGTTGCAGTCATCTTTAATAGTATTTACCCTTTCCTGCCTTACATAGTTAAAAAAAGTGTCTATCTTGTCTATATTTATATACCATGCAAATGAAAGCCAGCCATTGCTGTTCTTAGCAATATAATATTTTGTAAGACCATATCCCTGCATCAAGTTGAGGATTCTTCTTACATTATTTATCTTGAGATCTAACTTGATAGCGATTTCTTCATCTGTCATCGGAGTCACAAGCATATTAAGTACTTCTGCGCTTCTTTTACTCACATTTTTAGTGAGGAATCCAACAATGTCTTTGTTGCTAAATATGCTGGTTATAATCTCTTCAGCTTCTTCAGGTTTTGGGATATTTTTATTCTCTTTTTTTCTTCTCCCTCTTTTATGTATATCCTCTGTAGCTGCAGCCGCGGCATCAAGATTAAGCAGATAATTATTAAGGTCCTTGTTCTCAAGGTTGTTTATCTTTTGTTTAACCTCTGAAATACTTTTTTTGTTCACTATTTCAGAAACCTCTGGCTTTTTAGCTCCTCCCTTGTTTCTTCCTGCCTTTAAGTTCCTAACTAATTCAATATTAATCTTTTTATTCTTTGGTGCGATCTTAGATATTGCGTTATGTTTTGTAGTGTTTTTCTTTCCTATGCTATTTAAATTCATTTTTTTATGCAAAGTATTGCTACTATTTTTATACTTTATCTTAATTTTATGCTTTATCCCAACATGTAACTTTTGTTTTTTTGTCGTGCTGGCGCGCCTACTAATCTTTTTAACCATAATACCACAGTACTATTTATTGTTTTTATCCTATTTATTCCTTTCTCTTCATTATCTTGTCCAATAATTATTTAAATTTGCATATAATTTCCTCTGTTGTTTTTACTTTATAACTTATGCAATGAATTTGTTGTAAATTACTGCCTTCAAAAGCAGTTATTTTTCTTTTATATCTTTTATCTTTGATAAAGTATACTTTTCAAATACTCTTTTGAATACTGAAAAACTGTTTTCAACAAGCGATCTTTGATGATAACCGCTTTTGTTCTTCCAAATCTTTAGACTTTTGATCCTTTTTTCTTTTGAAGGTATTTTATGAAAGTTTTTGCCGCGTGTGCGGTCTACATTTAATTGTTCTATAACTCTTTTTCTTCGATGTCTGCCATGACGGCCTGTAGCGCTGATATGCATAGGCATCAGTGGCTTTATACCATGTTCGTCACAGCGCCTGAAATTGTTTCTAAATCCTAAGCTCCACCTGCTATTACTTTTCCGATTCTATTTCTAACTTCTATTGCTTTTTATTAAAAAAATGATAGTACGCAAAGCTTATTTATAAAAACATTTAAAAAGATTAAACGCCCTCTTTATATTAATGATATTATGATTCCGATTTTCAATATGTTGTTTGATACAGCAGTAATATACACGCAACCTTCTAATACTATAAATATAGCAAATTGGATTTTAATAATTATTTCAATACTATCTGTTATTGCTCTTTCAGTCCAGACTGGAAGAAGTTATTATGTAAGGAAACTTAGAAAGTTCAATAATCTATTGACTACTGATGTATGGATGCTTTTTTATCTACTGATAAAAGATGCAAATATCTTCCTTATTGTATTTATAGGTTCTATAATGTTTTGGCCGGCTATTTACGGGTTTATCCCCGTGGCAGTTCCATTTGCACCGCTTGCAATAGACTTTTTTGCAATTGCAGGCCTGTTGATAATAACAACAGATGTAGATGAAAATTCATTTTATAACAGCTTACTTTCAGTGTTAATTGCGATAGGCGCAGTCATGTATCTGGCAGGGTTTATCTTTGTAACCCAAAATCCAATTTCATCAAAAATACTTCTTTTATCATATGCTCCTGAACCATTAGGTATTTGGAGTTTCATAAATGCAAATTTCAATTCATTGAATAACCCTATATTGGCAATGTGGTCATTTAACATTGGTTTTTCAATATTTATTGCATGTGGAGTGCTTGCAACTCTATACTCGTTCAGAGGAGGTATATTCAAAAGGCTTATTCACCAAAAAGAGATAATAAAACCAATCCAATAACTTTTACTGAAATTTGTGTATAAGGATAATTATTAGGGAACTGCCCTCCTGCAAGAGGCGCACCGCCTGGCGTTCCAGGGTTGAAGACAACCTCAAGCGGGCGTGCAAGACCTTCTGCGGTTGAGAGAATGCCAGAGGGAATACCTGATGCGTATGTTTCCCATGAAGATAAAGATAATGGATTAAATGGAGCGTTTTGAGAAGGTTGTGTATTATTTACTCCTTGGTTACTTAGTGCTAATGCTGCTTGTCCTCCCGCTGATTGTAAAGATAACAATCCGCCAGGAGTTAATGTATACTGCCCTCCCGTTCCTGGCGTGGCTGGTGCTGACGATATACTACCTGGCGCGATGGTCTCTGAAGAGAATGCACTCGGGGAAACAGAAGCTGGCCGATTAAGAGTTTGAAGCTCACAAGGCTTGCTTGCTGGCAATAAGTTTATTTATTATTGCAATTTATACCCTAATTTTCTTACATATCCTCTTCTTTCTTGCTTATGTTCCCGGGACTCTATAGCTTTAGCACTAAAGCCGTCAACAACCCCAACGATTGCCTTGCCTTGCTCTGTACTTGTAACTAGAATTTGTACATTATTCCCAGTGGCACAATATACTCTAGCAACCTCACTAACATTTTTTACAGCATTTAGAACATTTATTGGAAATGCATTTTTGAATAGGATTATGAAAGAGTGCCCAGCACCAATTCTAAAGGCGTTCATTTTTGCAGCCTCCTCAAGCTTTTCATCATTTCCTTCTCCTCTTGTTAGACAAGGACCGCTTGCTTCATTAAAGCCTATTCCAAATTTTATATCAGGAACTGCTCCTATCATTGCCTCATAAAGATCTTCTGCTGTCTTGATAAACTGTGCTTGACCTATTATCACTTGCCACTCCTCTTCCTTTTCAATTTCAACGAGATTTATTTCCATTATACCATCTCTATTAAGTATAACATATTATTCTCTAAAGGTTTAAAAACTTACTGTTCTATTTTTTAGAAATTTAATAGAGCTAACCCGAAATCTAATATTTTAGTACCCAAAGTAATAGTTATATAATCTACATTTCTGCAAAATTATGCAGTGCTTTGAAAATCTAGGGGTGCATAAAATCTTTTGCCTTAATTGGCTTTGTTATTGAAACTGTGCCATTTAGATAACGCATTTCAGCATAGTATTTTTAACTTTTGTTTATATATAAATTATACAAGAATTCTTTATAAATCTGTTAAGTGATAAAATGTTTGAAATAAAAATAGATGATGCAAAATACTGGAAAAACTGCATTGATTCAATTGCAAATGTAGTTGATGAGGGCGTATTTGAAATAGCGAAAGAAGGGATCACATTAAAAGCCATAGACCCCTCAGGGATCAGCATGATATGCTTCAACATTCCAAATAAAGCCTTTTCAAAATATGAATTAGACAAGCCTGTTTCTATAGGATTAGATATTTCTAATTTTATTAAGATCCTTTCAACTTCAAGACAGAATGAGCAAATTATAATGAAAAGCAGCAGCAACAAATTTAATATAGAATTTGCTGGGGAACATAGCTCAAGAAGATACAAACTTCCAATAATTGAGGTTAAAAATAATGATATTAAGGAGCCAAAAATCCCAGATCCCGAATCTATTGTAGAAGTTAAAGCAGATACTCTCAAAGAAATATTAAAAGATGCAAATTCTCTTTCAAGTTATGTTGGCTTTAAGACTACAAAGAATTCTTTTATGGTAGTCGCAAAAAGCGATATAGGCGAATTAGAGGAGGAACATTTAGATAATGCAGAGTTCATAAAAAAACTTGAGGTTTCAAAACCAACCACTGTTTCATTCAATATAGACTATCTACAGAGAATTATAAGCGCATCTCCTCAGGGCTCAGTAATCTCACTTTTGATGAGAATGGAAGATCCTATAAAGATAAACTATACTATAGGAGATGCAGAAGTTAGATATTATTTAGCACCTTATATTGAAAGTTAACCATAAGATAAAATGAGAAAAGAATATAAAAAAATTCTGGCTATTTTATTTCTTATAATAGCTTTAGGGATTATAGCTATCAGTGGAATCCACATATATTTTTTTAAAGCACTTAGCAGCAGCTATAAGACAATAATAGATCTCACTGCATATGCTCTTTTAGGAGTAGTTACGATAGAATTTATTGCATTCCTATTCAAAGTATATGGAAGACAGGCGCATGTTGGAAATTATATAAAATCAATCACTACCATATTCAGAGTATTTTCTTATCTTATTTTAATTATAATTCTATTGAATTTTCTTAATGTAAACGTTAATGGGTTGCTCATCGGTGCAGGTTTTCTTGGCGTTGTTTTAGGTCTCGCGGCGCAGACTTCTCTCGGAAACGTATTTGCAGGAATTTCATTACTCTCATTAAAGCCTTTCCATATTGGTGACAAAATAACAATTTCAATATGGTCTTATCCTCAAATTCCTCAAACATACCCCCATGACACAAAATACGTATCAATAACTGGTAGAGTAATTGAAATAGGACTTATTTATACAACAATCCAAGGAACTAATAATGAGCTTTTTTATATGCCAAACAATTCACTGAATCAAGCGCTTATAATAAATCATAATAAATCCGATAAAAAGGAAATTAAAATTATTTTTGAAATAAATGCAAGTAAAGAGTTTGAGCTTTTCAAGAAAAATCTTGAAGCAACTATAAAAAAAGATATTTACCTATCAAAAATGCTTTTGAAATACAGTATTACTGTAGCTTTCATCAATAATACAAGCTACGGCATAAAATTTAAAGCAATCATTAATAGGGAGAATGAGGAAATTATAAAAAACAAAATAATGGGCTATGCCGTAAAAATAATGAAATAAATAAAATGAAATAAATAAAATAATAAAATAAAAAATTAATTCTATTATTCTATTCTTATTGACTTATTATTTATTTTTTTTATTACCTCAGTTGCAATCTCTCCATCGCAAGTAACACCCATGCTCTTGCATGTGCCAAGCACTTGTTTGACTTTGTCCGCAAGCGTTGCACCAAAAAGATCTTTAGAATTCGCTATTTTTTTGACCTGGTCTAGAGTTATATTCCCTACAGTTTCATCCTTCGTCTTAGCCCCCTTTTCTATCTTAAGTTCCTTAAGAATAAGAGCACTTGTTTGAGGGGAACCTATCTCAATGTTAAATTCTTTTGTTGCAGGGTCAACAATAACTTTTACACTTATCTTGATTCCTGAAAAGTCCTTTGTTTTTTCATTTATCTCTTTTATGACTGCCTGAGTATTTACACCCATTGGTCCTAATGCAGGTCCAAATGGCGGGCCTGTTGTAGCCTTTCCTCCTTCAATTAAACCTTCAATTATATTGCTCATTTTACCACTTGTATTTTATTTAAATATTTTTTGCTTTTTGAATTACTTTTGCTGAGCTTATTTTTGTAGTTATTGGGATAGGCACTACTACATCCATAAGTTCCACAGTCAAATCATTTTTCTGATCATCTATTTTCAGTACTTTTGCTTTATATCCTTTGAATGGGCCATTTATAAATTCTATTAAATCCCCCCTTTCTATTGTTTGGGCAAAAGTCTTTGTTTCAAGTATCTTGTCAATCTCCGCCTGTGTTAGTGGAGCCTTTAGCAAGCCTTTTACATTATGCTCTCCAGAAACAAAATTTGAGCAGGCAACCTCAGTTTCTGCCTCTATAATAATGTAGCCTTTCATTCCTGATAAGACCAAAATAGAATATATTGGAAGATCTGATTTTGTTGCCTTATTTTGAAGCATTGTTGCCACTATCTTTTCCTGTCCGGAAGTAACTTTAACAGCAAAATACATAAAACTCACTTGGTATTAGATAATAAGTATAATTTTAAATTTATATTTATTAATTCTTTTAATTATTAATTATTTAATTTATCTTGAAATTCAGGATTTTTAAAGATAGCATGAAATACTTGAAAGCAGCTAAAAAAAATGCAGAAAATGTAAAAAAGCAGATTCTAAGTCTTGATTTACTTGACAAATCAAGAAAAATAGGCTTTGAAGGAAATTCAGTCCTATTTCCACTAATAGATATTAGCAACAGAAGACTTAAAAAATATATTGAAAAATCCATAAAATACAAAATAGAGCTAATAGAGAAGAAAAATTCTGATAGCTCCCTAAAAAACAATGCAAACAGCATAACCCAAATCTTTGAAAAATACAAAGATAACTTGGCAAAAGGGTATGATATTCTTGGAAATATAGCAATAATAAAATCAG
>JAJYVI010000037.1 GCA_021792115.1 Microcaldota archaeon
GAAAATAATTGCATGCAAATGCTAACTTTTACTTAAATTTTAAATTTAATAAAACATGTAATGTAGTTAAAAAACCTGTAAGATATGCAATATTCTTACAATGCGCTACTCCTTCTTAACTTTTTCCTTGAAGAATTTTAATGAGATGAACGAGCTTCTTTCTATTTCATCAAGCTTGAATGAAATATACTTTGCCTGGGATTTTATCCTTGGTATTAGCACCTGCTCCAAAGTGTTTACCCTTCTCTTTGTCTTATCTATTTCCAATGCAAGCTTCTTCAGGTTCTGCTCTCTCTTTGCAATGTCTATCACTGCATCCTCAAGCTTTGAAAATTTGCTTTCAATGTCATCGATTGCAGAGCTTGTTGAGAGTATGTTGTATTCTAGCGCTGCTTTCTCCTCCTTGTTGATTTCGGGTATCCTCACACCCATTATGTTCTTTATCTTTATTTTTATCGGGGCGCGCTCCTTTGCGTAGAAGCTTGCTTCCTCTATTTCAAAATTTCCTATGTATGCAGAGCTTATTATGCCTGTCTTGTATGCATCCTGTAGCACCTGCGACAGGTACTGTCTGTTGTTTTTTGATTCCTTTATAAGATGCAGAAACTCCATTACAAGAACCTCTTGCTTCTTTTTGAGTATTTCATAGCCTTTTCTTGCAAGTGCTGCATTCTTTTTCAGGTTTATTAGATTCATCCTTGTCGGACTAAGTGCCATTCTCTCTCCTATTGTTTTTGCTTCTGCTACTTTATTGTTTTATTTTCCTTATTATTTTTTTATTTTATTATTGCCTTTTTTGCTCTATTTTTTATTCCTGTGCATTGTTCTTCTGTTGTGTTTGATTGGTTTGATTAAACATAAGCGCTTTGCAGTATGATTTGTTATGCCTGCGCAGCACTAGTTGTTTGCTTATTTTTTCTGTAGTACTTCTGCACAAACTCAGACTTTATCCTGGAAAGCTCTTCTTCTGGGAACTCTGAAATAAGATCCCATCCTATGTCAAGTGTCTGCTCAATGTCCCTGTTCTCGTCGTGCCTCTGCCCTATGAACCTATTTTCAAAGCTCTCTCCGAATTTCAGGTAAAGTCTGTCCATATCGCTGAGAGCGTCCATTCCCACTATAGAGCTCAGGTTCTTTGCCTCCTGTGCCTTTGCATATGCACTGTAAAGCTGGTCTGCAATTCCCCTATGATCCTCCCTTGTCTTGCCGCTTCCTATTCCTTGGTTCATGAGCCTTGAGAGAGAACCAAGTGGATTTACTGGTGGATAAATGCCTTTGTTGGCAAGGTCCCTGCTTAGAAATATCTGCCCTTCTGTAATGTACCCTGTAAGGTCTGGTATCGGGTGTGTTATGTCATCTCCAGGCATCGTCACAACGTCAAGCTGCGTAATGCTAGCGTTTTTGCCCTTGATTATTCCTGCCCTTTCGAAAAGAGAGGCAAGGTCTGTGTAAGTGTATCCCGGGTACCCTCTCCTGCCAGGCACCTCGTTCTTGGCGCTAGAAAGCTCCCTCAAGGACTCTGCATAGTTTGTCATGTCGTTGAGTATCACGAGCACGTGCATGTTCTTCTCGAATGCCAAGAACTCGGCAGTGGTCAATGCGATCCTGGGCGTAAGTATCCTTTCTATGCTTGGGTCATCTGCAAAATTTATGAATGAGACTGTTCTGTTGATTGCGCCAGTCTCCTTGAATTCGTTTATGAAATAAATAGCATCGTCATGGGTTATGCCTATGCCTGCAAACACTATTGCAAAGTTCTCGTTTGATTTCCTGGTCTTCGCCTGTCTTATTATCTGTGCTGTAAGCTGGTTATGCTGCAAGCCAGAGCTTGAAAATATTGGCAGCTTCTGCCCTCTCACAAGCGTCATAAGCCCGTCTATGGTTGATATCCCAGTCTGTATGAAATCATTAGGCATTGACCTTGACACAGGATTCAGCGCAAGCCCGTTTATGTCCTGCCTAGTTTCGTACACAATGCCTGCCTTATAGTCTATAGGCTGAGCCTGGCCATTGAAGACCCTGCCAAGCATATCCTCAGATACTGGCATGTTGAATGTCTCTCCTGTGAATGTAACAGAGGTGTTGCTTATGTCTATCCCTGTTGTCTGCCCGAAGACCTGCACAATTGCAAATTTGCTAGTGGTTTCAATGACCTGACCAAGGATGGTTTCATTGTTCTGCAGCCGTATCCTTACAATTTCATTGTATGCTGCATTGCCTATCTTATCCACTACTATAAGCGGACCAGCAATACTTTTTAGCGTGTTGTACTCAATATTAAAGTTCATTTTATCACAAAATTTGTGCTTATTGTGCACATTTCTTATTAATTATATTTTGTCTATTATTCATCCTCTGTTCTTTTTTATTCATTATACTATTATTTTTTTATTGCTTTGTTTTTTATTGATTATTGATTAGCTTTTAGGAGATCGCTGAATGCATTTTCAATTTTTTTCTTTGCATTCTCTGCAAATGCTGCAAACTCTTTCTCACTGATTTCCCTCATCCTTGATATCTCCTTCTTTGCCTCTAGCTGCATTATCTTTTCAGCGCTTACTTCTTTTACAGCACTTTCTGCAAGTGTATTGAAGTGCAGGATTAGGTCCAACATCTTATACTGCTTGTTAAGGCTGGAGAATGTGTCTATGTCATCGTATGCGCTCTGGAAAAGGAAGTTTTCCCGTATCATGCGTCCTACTTCAAGTATTATCCTTTCAGAGTCTGGAAGCGCATCTGCGCCGACAAGCTGCACAATGTTCTTGAGCTCTGCCTCTCTCTGTAATATCTTCATTGCATAGTCTTTGTTTTCTATAAATTCCTTGCCTATATTTTTAAGGTACCAGTTTTTAAGATTTCCATCGTAAAGAGAGTAGCTGCTCAGCCAGTTTATTGATGGGAAGTGCCTTGAGCTAGCAAGCGCTGCATCAAGGGCCCAGAAGGTCTTGGTAATCCTAAGTGTTCCTTGTGACACAGGCTCTGATATATCTCCTCCAGGAGGAGAAACAGCGCCGATGATTGTTATAGATCCTTGTTTTCCATTCAATGTCTCTACCTTGCCTCCTCTTTCATAGAATTCCGCAAGCCTTTTTGGAAGATATGCAGGATATCCTTCTTCCCCAGGCATTTCCTCAAGCCTTGCAGAGACCTCTCGCATTGCTTCTGCCCATCGCGATGTACTGTCTGCCATAACTGCAACATCATATCCCATATCTCTGAAATACTCAGCGATTGTTATCCCAGTGTATATGCTTGCTTCCCTTGCAGCCACAGGCATGTTGCTTGTGTTTGCAATAAGTATTGTCCTTTCCATAAGCGGTTTGCCTGTTTTTGGATCCTTTAGCTCTGGAAATTCTGTAAGCACTTCTGTCATCTCATTTCCTCTTTCCCCGCATCCTATATATATTATAATCTGCGCATCTGACCATTTTGCAAGCTGGTGTTGGATTACGGTGTTATGCAAAACAATTGCCCCAAATCCACCTACAAAATTGCTTCCGAATTCAGGAACTGTCACATCATACACATCTATGTTGCCATCAATTTTTTTCAAAGAAACTATCTCATCGCCGTATATATGTTCAAGCATCAATCCAGGGCCTGTAGAAGTAGGAGAGAATTCAGACTCCTTCATTGCGTCTTCTGTTTTTTCAATAAATTTTTTGTGTATCTCTACACTCTCTTTTTCATTCTTTCCAGTGTAATTATACATATTTATTCCGCTTGTGTCAGGCTTCAGATTCTTTGTTTTTACGCATGCATACATCTTGCTCATGTATTTGCTAGACAAAGGTGCTATATCTATTGCAGTATATTCTGTTTTTGTTTCAGTCTCATATAGCTTAATCTTTTCCAGTTTCTCATATGAAGTTTTATCTAATGTATTTGTGAGAAGGGCATAAAATTGGACCAGATTTTCTTTTCCTTTTATAACTATTTTATTATCAAATTTATCCATAATTTGTGTTTTCATGGAGTGCATAATGCCCATTCTAGTCAGTATATATGATAGCTGTATGTTTAATTTGTTGCTTGCTGTGCTTAATTCTATTTTATCAGAGCTGAATGTTCCATTCCAAAGATAATATGCTCTCATAAAGTTATATATGCTACTGTCGCTTGACTGCATAAGAAGTTTTGGGATTTGTTTTGTTCTTGCATTATCTCCAACTCCTAGAAATTTAATAAAGTCAACAAGCACCACGCTATGCATTAACACATTTGGCGTCTTATTTTCCTGCATTTCAAGTTTTCCGTCTAATCCAAATAAAATTTTGCCAAGTTCAATTACTCTATTGAGTAATGTTTCATCTGAGTTTGTATAAACAACTGTTTTATTGCTCCTTATATACCCCTGTGCTACAAAATGGCCAATGAATTCTGCTAATTCTGGAGTAATTCTGGAAGGTATTATAATTTTTTTTCTGGACCCCAAATCATAATTTCTTCCAAATTTTATTGCTTTATCCTTATTTGTCAATTGTATTTTTCTTGCAGATGCAATGTAGTCTCCTATTTTAAGATCCTTTGCCATTGTTTCAATTATTTCGCCATTTTCTCCTATCTTGAATAGTTTGTGTACAGGAGTTATTTTTGCTTTTCTTCCTGTTCTTGTTTTAATTTCTATTACTGAATCGCTCTTGCCCTTATATATATATTTTGATATACTTTTGACTATTTTTTGATTTACAAATGAATTCAACTCTATAGGTCTCTCAGTTTCAAGCAATGTCTCAAAATATGTCTGTACGATCACTTTTGAATTTCTACTGTTTGCATTGTATAATTCTTCCATAGTAATTATATTTCCATCGGCCATCATTACAGGAGTATCCCCTGTTACACATTTCCCAGTCCCGAAGGCCCCTGGCACTGCTGCAGTGCCTCCTTTTGCAATTGGAAAGAAAGTATCCACGACTCTTTGGCCTGTTACTAGAGGCTCGTCGACCATAAGTTTGTTTTTATATTTTCCTGCTTTCCTAACTGCACGCATCTGCATCATTGGAATTTCTATTTTTTTGCTTCCATCCTTTATTGTTGCAACTGTCTGCGTTATTGTCATTTTGCCGGATTTCAGTTCATCAAGCTTTCCCTTGATCCCTGGTGGTACCATAATGTAATGCTTGATTATGTCTGTTTCCTGCACATACCCTAGTATATCACCTTCCTTTATCTCTGTATTTCTCTTCAGGTCTTTATTTGCAACAAAGTTCCATTTCTTTTTCAGGTCAAGCGAGTTTATTGATATGCCTTTTGAAATATATGCTCCTGATTCTTTTTTAATTTTTTCTAGCGGCCTTTGAATTCCATCATATATATTGGCGATAAGGCCAGGGCCGAGATTCACTGAAAGAGGGTGCTCTGTAGTCTCCACCTTTTCACCAGGCCTTATGCCTGCTGTGTCCTCATAAACTTGGATTATTGCTTTGTCTTCATTAAGCTGTATTATCTCCCCTATAAGGCTGCTATCTCCAACCTTTACAACATCATACATTTTTGCGCCAAGCATTTTGTTTGCAATTACAATAGGTCCTGAAACCTTTTCAATTATTCCCAAAATAACACCGTGATAACTTCAAATTTTAATTTTTTATTTTATTGTTTTTTAGTTTTTTATTGTTCTATTTTATATCTAATTTATATTTAGTTATAGCCAGTTTTATGCTTCCCTCTTTACTAAATTATATCTTTATGTCGATGCCTATTGCTTTAAGTATTATTTTTCTGAGCGTATCCTGGTGCATATCTTCTTCGTTATATCCAGGTACCTCTATTATGAGCGGCCTAACAGTTTTGTTTATCATGTCTATTGTCTTGCTGTTTTTTATATTTTTTATTATTTTTTGGTTCACGACAATGATCCCTATTTCAGGATTATTTATTAACTCTTTCAGCATTGCTTCCACGTTTGTTTCCTCTCCATAGGTCTTTTTGTCTCCAAGCAGCCTAAAGCCCGCGCGCAAGATGTCATCTCCAATGACTGCTATTTTATAATTATAATTCTCACTGTCCTCTGCCATTAAACCAACATTGCTGATAATTCTGTTTTGTTTAAATTGTACTGCACTGCCTTTACTATAAGCCTAAGCATTGATACTTCTATCTCTTTTTGGTACATATATTCAAATATAGTGCCAAAGCAGAGCACAGAGTGTCTAAGAGACTTATTGCTCATTTCAAATATTTCTTTTCTCATCTTTATTTCAAAATATAGCAGGTTGCCTGTTTTTTTATAATCCTCAAGTGCTGACTTGAGATCAAATCTACTGATCTGCTGCACAAGTTCGTCTATATCCTTTGATGATTCGAAAGCGCTCATAAGCGAGTTTTCATCGCTAAAACCTCTGCTTATTAGAAATGGCTTTATCCTCTCAAATGAAAGCCCCCCTTTTTTTGCTCGCAATAGGCTCATAATATTCTTCATTTCTATTTCGTTTCTTATTATCATATATATACTATGCTCCTCATTACCTAACTCAAAAAGCATTCTGCCTATATTTTCATAATATGCCTTGTCTAGCTCAATGTTAACCTCAAGTATGCTGTGGCTTTTTTTGTATGTCTCGATTCCCCGCTGTAATATTCCTTTATATGGTGAATTAACTGTGTATTTTACTAGAAGATCCTCAACATTTGCAGACTCCTCCATTGCTTGCCTTATAAATGCAGAGTTGTAGAAATTTGTATTTATTAAATATTTAGAGATGGTGTCTGGTTTTTGCACCCTATCTTTTGCTTCAAGTGAGAGCTTTATATTGTAAAGATCCCATTTTGCGATATAAGAAATCATTACCTTTTTTTTCAGCAAAGGCGTTATATCTGAAAGGCGGTTTATACTTTCTCCAAGATTTTTGCTTAATGCGAAGTCTATCATTTCAGTTGTTATGTCCATGCCCCCAAAGTCTTCAAGGCTTTTTTTGTATTCTGTATTTATCAAGATAGACAGGATTGAATGTATGTCACTTGCATTGCTAATGCCCTGCATTGCGGCCTTGCTTATTAATTTTGACTCGATTGCTTTCACATATGCATTAGAATATCCATATAAAACCGCTGCGCCATATCCTGTGTTCACGTTTCGCACCTGTAAATTAAACCCTATGTTTTTTTTGTTTTTTAGGCTTCAACATGGTATTGTTTTTTTTGTTTTCTTTCTTTTTTCCAAATAGCTCCTTTGCAATTGCTTGTTTTACTACTTCTATATTTTTATTAAAGATGTCCTCAGGGTCTATTATAATTTTTATCTTATACTCTTTGTCATGGATTACAATGCCGTCCTGCTCTTTGTAGTTAAGTGAATATTTTTTCAATGCAGGGTTTGCAGCAGCCATTTTTTTGCTAATGTCTATGTATATTTCATTTTCCGGAAGTGTTTTTAGCATCTGCCGTATTCCTGATAAGAGCAATGGCTGCATCTGTTTTTGCATCTCCTTTATGAAAACAGGGCGGATTTTCTCTATCTCTAACTCTATTACATGCTCTCTTGCTAGCCGTATTTCTTTATTTTTTTCGAAGTCCATCTCTGATTCATACTTTACTTGCATGTTTCTAGCTTTCTCTGCAGCATCTCCTCTTGCCTTGCGTTCAATTTCATTTGCGACCTTTTCAGCATTCTTTATTATCTGATCTGCTTCTTTTTTTGCTGCATCCATTATTTCTCTGGTTTTCTCATCAGAGTCCTTCATTATCCTTTCCTTGATTTCATTAAGAGACATTAAATTACCTCTGCATGCTTAACATTATAGCTGTGTAACTAATATGCCTATTATATTAGTCCTGCGCCTAACATTATTAGTATTGCAATTACAAATCCAAAAATTAGCAGTGTTTCCGGAAGAACAAGGAACAGTAGGGCTTTACCCATTTCTTCTGGCTTTTCTGCGATTAAACCAAGACCTGCGCTGCCTATTGCTGACTGCGCGACTCCTGTACCTATTGCACCGCCTAAAATTGCGATGCCTGCACCTATTGATGCAACAGCTGCTGACAATTCTATTACCATTCAAATCACTGTATTTTTTCTTTTTGTTTTTTATTTATTTTTTATTTGTTTTATTTTTATTGCTTTAATATGATGCCTTATTCGCGCGTATAGTTGCGTTTAAATGAAAAAGGCTTGAATTTCGTTCCTCCTCCAATATAAAATTTGGAGAAAAATTCAACATAGTTGAGCCTAGCTCCTTGTATAATGCCTTCAAAGATTCCCATTATCATGTTAAGGAAATGTAATACTATAAATAATATAAGAAAAACTATAAATAAGGGTATGCCATGCGACAGGCTTGGCGCAAATGCCTGATCTATAAGCATTGCGATTATTATGCTGGCAAGTCCGAATCCAAAAATCCTAGCATAACTCAGTGGATGTGTTATAAGATTTATTGTTTCAGCCGCTTCTATTCCACTTAGTGCAAATGTACTTATAAATGCAGGTATAGCTATTGCAGCTGCTACAAGTGAAACAGTCCCTGAAAATACATGAAACAGGAATCCTGCAACTGTAATTATCCCTGCAATT
>JAJYVI010000038.1 GCA_021792115.1 Microcaldota archaeon
CGCTAATGTTTATGCATATGCATTTACAAAATGATCATCAGGGTCGTCCCTGTCGCCAATTTATTATTAGTAGAAAGATAAAAACAAAATACTTCTGTGCAATTAAATTTTCAACAGCCTTGAAGCGTAAAGTGTATATATAAAGTATAATATATTTTTCCCTCTTATACACTATTTATTTGCTAAGAAAGTTAAACTAAGATTTAATGGAGACTTTTAAAAATGAATTAAAACAATACGGCATTGCATTTGCAATATATGTAATTATAGCACTTGCGCTCTTCTCAAATATATTTGCAAATGTTACAAACACAGTTGTTTCTTCTGGAACAGGGCTCTACACAACATTGTTCAATCTGTGGTGGGCAAACTATGCAGTCTTCCATCTTCATTCAAGCATATGGCACACAAACCTTCTCTTTTGGCCTGTTGGAGCAAGCATGATACAGAATATAGCATTGCTTAGCAGCATTTTAGTTGCTCCTTTTGGACTTGTAAGCAATGTACTTGCATTTAATGTTCTTATGCTTTTAAGCCTTGCGATTTCAGGTCTTGGCATGTTTGCTCTTGCATTGTATATGCTTAAAAATTATTACTCAGCCCTTGTGTCAGGAGTAATATTCAGCTTTAGTGCATTCCACATTGCACAGTACTTCGGAAATATAGGATTTTTTGTAATCGCATGGGCTCCTTTATCGCTACTGTTTCTAATCAAGATTTTGGATCATGAAAAATATGCCCTTGCTGACAGCATCGGGCTTGGATTAAGCTTTGCACTGACATGCCTCATGGGCAGCATGAAACAGGGATTTGTGTTAATATTACTTTTTGCTGCAGTTGGAATTGCATATGCATTGAAAAAACATACAAGAGCACTTCTCAATATGCATGCGCTAAAGTACATTGCATTGGGCGCAGGAATTGCATTTATTGCAGGTGCATTTGAGTTCATTCCTTATGCAATGCATGCAGGACAGATAATAAATCTAAACAGGATGCAGATGCAGGGCACACTGATGAAGTACTATAGCCTTAACACTCTATCTTTGTTCATACCAAGCTATTACAATGCTGCATTCCATTTTGCATCTGCAATCAAGAATATATTTTACTTTAATCAATGGCAGGAAATAGGATATATAGGCTATGCAGCACTTGCACTTGCAGTCTTTGGGGTTTACAAAAACAAAAAAGCATGGAAATTTGCTGCAATTGCATTTGCATTTGCATTTTTGGCGCTCGGTCCTTTCATTCAGGTAGGTGCCTTCACAGTGTACTCAAACATTTATTACTTTATATATATGCATGTGCCGTTCATATCATTAATAGTTGAGCCTAGCCTTTTCATGCTTGCAGCATCTATAATGATAGCCCTTCTTGCAGGATTTGGTATGAATTCATTGCATGATATACTGCATAAAAATCATGAAAGCCAAAACTTATTTTATGCTGCAGCTGCTGCAATAATAATTATATTCCTTATAGAAAGCGTTGGCCTTCCATTCCTTGAATCCCAGACAACTGTAAGCACGCCAAAGTTCTTTTCATATGCAAAAAATATTAGCCAGAACTTTTCAATTCTTTATCTACCTGCCTTCCCAAATTATAGTTCACCAGACCCTTTCTATTACCAATCTCTTGCGTCGTATTATTCAGCAACAGCAGGAAAAGGTATTGTGGGAGGCTACTCTCAAAATGAGAATGAAACACAGCAGATGCTTCTGCTTGATCTTCCGATTGCAATACAGGCATACTCTCTGCAGTCAATCGGCACAATGAGATATGTTTCTATGATAAATGAAAACTACTCAAACCAATCTGTACTATTGCTGTACAATTATAATACTCAATATATAGTACTGAACAGGAATGCATATAATCAGTCTGACCTTGTTGCACTGGGTGGATACCTCACAATGCTTTTTGGCAAGCCTGTTGATGTCAGTAATTCTACAATTGCATTCTCAACAACAGCATCATTTAATAATGTTTACAGGTCTTATGTAGGATATCCACAATTCAATACCTGGCAAATGCTAAACAGAGAGATAAATGGAACAACAATATCAATATGGAACCCTAATGAGAGCTTTGAGGGTATGAGAGCAGGACTTATAGCAGAATTTGCACCTTATGCAAACTCAACATCGCAGGAAACGTATGCTGTGAATGCAAATGCAACAATAAATACAAAAATAAACTTCTATGCGGTCTCAAATTCGCGCTCAGAAGTAATACTTGCAAAATTCAATTCCAGCAGCAGCTCGCAGAAACTTGAGGGGATTGCAAGATTCAATGTTACAAACAAAATGCAGGAGTTCTCTACAAACACGCTGCTTTATTCAGGGCCTAAAGGAAATCTCCTTGTATTCATAGTACCTGATAATTCAACAGGCATATACAATATAACTTTCTCTAAAACATAAAATAGGATGCAGACACAAAAATCAGATGTAAGAAGCAGCATTTAAGCCTTTTCGCAAAAGCAATAGCCACTATGCCTGAATATAAGTATATAAGCATTTTATGATTTTATTTTTCTTATAGCTGCAGCAGAATCATGTTTTCTAGCAATCTCCTTTAGCCTATCTATATTTAACTGCCCTGAGATATCATCTCCTTCGAATGCTTTTTTCAAAGCATGACTTTCTTTACCATCAACAAGCCTGACAAGTATGTTTTGCCTTTGGAGTTTTTTTATTTCATCCATTTTTGATTTGGCACCTCCTTTTCCTCTTGCCTTATTCATGGCAGAGTTCTGAGTAGAGAAAAATACCACCATTTGTGCGCCTATTGCCTCTGCAGCCATTCTTGCAAGCTTGTCATTATCCCCAAATGTTGTTTTTTCAGTAGCCATAGGATCATTCTCATTTATGATTGGAAGCACACCCTCTGACCATGCGTCTGCGACAGCACGGGAGAAATTGTTGATTGCGCCTAATCTAAAATGCGCGCTTTCAAGTAATATCTGTTCTACAATTATTCCATGTGCTGCAAAAATTTCACTGTATCCATGCATAAGTTCATATTGACCAACGCCTGCAGATGTTCTTGCATCTTTTATTCCTTTTTTATTGCCAAGTCCACGGGCGCCTGAAGTAACTATTATTGAATTTATACCTCTGCTGCGCATATTATCAATATCTTCAGCAAGGTGTTTTAATACATTCCAGTCAATGGAAAGATCTGTATTCAGCACTGTGCTAGTGCCTAATTTTATTACTATTTTATTGATGCTAGTAGAATCATTGCCTATGTAATCACCAGATATAGCATAATTCAAAGTTTGTTTTATTTTATACTCTATTTTATTTATACTCTATTTTATACACTATTTTAAATTTTATAATATTTAAGTTTTTACAAAGCCTTTGTTATTTACCATGGAACTTCCTTTAACTTCAGCTTATGCGCTCCTTTATTTGTCATTACATGGGAAATTCCTGTCAATAGGATTAGAAATAAAATACCATAAACAGTTGGGAAATAATGATATACTACAGGGTACGAAAACAGGAGTGCAAAAATAAGGAATCCATACTGATCAAGCACTGGAAAACTCTTGCCTGAATGCATATTAACCCTTCTTTTTATGAAACTGCCAAAAAGATCGCCAAATGTAACGCCTATGACAAGAAATAGAGAGGCAATCAGCATATAATGGAAAAAAGGATATTCTACTAATCCTATAATCAGACCTGCAAGAATCCCTGAGACAGTCCCTCTTATAGTTTTATGGTCTCCAAATATGCGCTTGCCCATAAATTTCCTGTTGAAATCTATAGGAGCCCCTCCTCCAAATAGAACTGGCGCGCCATTCGCGACATAGGCAGGCAGTATAAAAATTATTGGATAAATTATAATTGAATAAATTAAATTTAAAATCAAACAAACACTTGAATAGTAATATATGTATAGCTCCTACCTTTTAGGATCTGATCTAAACATAGTTGCCTATAACAGTTCTAAAAGTAAAACAACACTTTATCAAGTGATAATAGCAATGATAGCAATATTATAATTCAGTTTTGTTATAATTTGCAATTAGAGCTTTTTTACGTTTTTTGCACGCGGTCCTCTTTCTCCTGCTTCAACTTCAAATTCTACTGAATCTCCTTCTGCAAGTTCTGCTCCGCCGCTAACTGCAGACATATGTACATATACATCTTTTCCGTCTTCTCCTGTTATAAATCCAAAATTACGTGCGGAATTGAACATTTTTACTCTTCCTTTCATTAAATCACATTATCTTATTCATTGTAAGAGTTTAAGATTGTTATGGAAAATTAACCTTTTAATGATAAGCATCTCAAAAACAATAAAATTAGTAAAGTGTTGCAAATAACTGAGTGCTCTATTGTTACCTTTTTTATAGCAAAATAAATATCAATCAATAAAAGAATGTCCACATGATTTGCAATGTTTAAATGCTTTTCTTTTTAATGGAATTTAAAGTGCAAGGTGTACGAAAAAGAGGCAATAGTTGGTAAGGTGACTAAATAAGAAAAGAAAATATTCAGGATTTTAAATGTTGTAGTGCTAAGAAATTCTAAAATTTAGGATTTTCTTATTTAAATGTGTTTTGCGGCTTTGTTGAAAAAGTCAAATTTTGTTGATAAAATCTTAAAAATGTTGATTAAGTCGGCTTAATCAACAAAGCCTAGCAAATTAAGCAAGTAGTCTTTTTCAAGCTGACGGACATCTTTGAAAAAATGCGAAAATGACATGATAGTCTCTTCATCAATCATAATTTATCATCCATTTTTTATTTGTACCATGCATTCCTGTGCCTGATATTTTTATATAATTATAGTATTTGTAAGGAATTAATTGTTCATTTTTTATTCCTAATAAGTCTAGCATAAAACCGAGTTTGCTTGCAAGAACTCTGCTCTCTGTTTTTATCGCATATTCTATCAATTTTTTTACATCTATATTTTGTTCATTTATTGCTGTTTCAACTGCATCTTTTAGTGTTGAAAATTTAATACCTCCAAAATAAATGCTGTCTATGACTGCTTTTTCAGGGGAGGCTATATATGCACCTGACTTATTTAAATAGCCAAAGAACAATTTTTTCACTGTAAATATAAATTCTATCTGATTGCCGCTAACTAAAATTTTTTTATGCCGTTTTAAGGAAATCACAGAATATTTTACAACTGCTTGATCAATCAAATTATAGTATTGAAACCCTGCTTGAAGGCTCATATATGAAGGAAAAATAATATTTGAGGCTATTTCATAAATACTAGTGTCATTTAAAAATATTTTCCTCTTTCGATTCTTTTTACTTTCTTGCTTTTAGAAAGCATTAATGAAGCATAGGGTGTGGATTTACCAATTAATTTTGAAATATCATATACTGTAAATACATTTTTGCCAGATTTCTGAAGCCTATCTAATATGGTATCGAAGTGCATATCTTTATGTAACGATATTTATATTTTTATATAAATATAAATACACAAATTGTTGAAAATTCTCAATAAATCTTAATGAAAATAAATACGCTCTAAAGAAACAAATAGCAAAGATAAACCAAAAGATAGCATGCCTTAAAAAGCATCCATAAAAACTACAAATAAATTATAATTTTCACTTTGATTTTTACATATCTGCAAATAATTTTAAACCTGCTTGCCAAATAATTTCTATGGAATTATATTTAATTATTGCACTGACATTGTCGGCAGCAATCCTTGCAGGCTTTTCCCAGTTCCTATTCAAAAAGAACATGTCTAAAATAGATTCTGTAAAAAAACTTATACACCTTGCTGCAAACAAACCTATTGCTGCAGGGCTGTTACTTTATGCAGTAAGCCTTGTTATTTATCTTATTGCGCTTAAGGATGCGCAAGATAGCTTATCAGTAGTATATTCATTGTTTGCAACAGTGTTTATTTTTGTATCCTTATTCTCTTTTTTTGGCCTGAAAGAAAACATTGGTCGCAAAAGGCTGCTTGGCATAACCTTGATTTTCATTGGCATTGTGATAATAGCTATGACAATTAAGTAAGTGAATAAGATGCAGAGCCAAAGAAAGATTAAATTTTATATAGGTCTTATAGTGTTAAGCACTCTGCTCGGTGCAGTAGGTCAAATGCTGTTTAAGTATTCATTTGATAGCAGTTATGTTATAACATTCTTGCTGCTTGGCATACTATGCTATGGCCTAGCAACAGTAGTGTATTTTTTTGTACTTGGCAGATTCCATCTCAGCTGGGTCTACAGTTTCAATGGCCTAACTTATATATTTGCTATACTGCTTGCGCATTTTGTTTTGCTTGAGCAGATTCCTCCTTTAAGATGGGCAGGCATAATAATTATTCTTGCAGGAGTTGTGCTTGTAGGACTAAGTTAATAACATGAAAATATAATTATAGTTAATAATTAAAAGCAGTAAATAAACAATTTGTTTATTATCGATATATAGCAAATAAATAATTAGCCATAGCTAATGATAAAATGATAATGACTAATGACAATAACTAATGATAGTATGGTGTATATTGCATACAATAAGGAAATTACTGATGAAAAAAATGCAGACATGAAAGTGTCTGACAAAGCAATGTTCTTTGACTTCGCAGTTTATTCTTCACTTAAAGTTATACAAGGCAGACTTTTTTTCCCTGAATTCCATGCAGACAGGCTGCTTGAATCTGCAGAAATAATAGGCTTGCAACATAAATTTTCAAAACAGGATATTATTGAAATGATGAATAAAGTAGTCAAAGCCAATAACATAAATGACGCATTCCTTAGAGTGCTTTTGATTGGAGATCCTGATGCAAACAATAATGCAAGATTGTATATTTTTCCGTTAACAGGCGTGCATTATTATCCAAGATCTGCATATGTTAAAGGCGTAAAGGCAATAACATACAAAGGTGAAAGAAGATTTCCTACAGCAAAGACAAAGGACCTGCTTCTCAGTTTCCTTGCATATAGAGAAGCAGAGAAAGCAGGTGCAATAGATGCTCTGCTAGTTGATAATGAGGGAAATATCAGGGAGGGCACAAGAAGCAACTTTTTTGCAGTAAAAAGAAACGTGATAATTACGCCGCCTGCGGAAAAAGTGCTTGAAGGCATAACAAAAAAAATAATAATAGACTTATGCAAAGACAGATTCAGAATACTAGAAGAAGACATTCCTTTATCAAAAATAGGCACTTATGATGAATTTTTTGTTACAAGCACATTGTTTAATATTATCCCATTGAATAAAATTGACAATACAGACATTAAGCACGACTTCACATACACAAAGGAGATTCAGAAAATTTTCAAGGAGTATTACAACAAAAGCATATTAAAAAATAAGATCTAATAATTTATAGCTTCTAATTCTATGCATTGCAATAAATCAACCATAATTTCATATAAAGGCAAGAATTATTGAAAAGATTTATAAATTTTCAACAGGCATTTATACCATAATTTTATCAAGCTCAGGTCACTTCCCTTTTAGTACGATGTCACTTTGGAAACCTGCGCTGCTTTTAATCTTTTAACCTAATATATTATAATAAAGGTAATCAAATGGCAACAAAAAACAAAAACAATAAAAAAAATACAATAACACTGTTGGATTTTGACAGCATTAACATTGCTAAAAAAGAAGATAGTATAATTGCAATAAACTATACAGATTTGTCAAAATGCGAAATTGCAGAATCTGCAGGGACTTACAGAGATCCATCTGTCATACCTTATACAAGAGGAGGATTTGGGCTGCGCCATCCGCTGCCCCCAGTAGAACTGGTCTGGCCAGAGGATTCAATAAAAAGCTATGAAAAAGGAGATTATATTGTCTATTCAAAGACAGAAGGCCTGGGCAGCACAGGAAGTATAATAAAGCACATTAAGAAAGAAGAGTTTGAGAGGAAATATATTACTATTTCAGTGCCTTCAGACATAGAGGAAGAAAAAAACATTGGCAACTTAAGACTAAAAATCACTGCTATAGAAGCAGGATTGTACTGCATTGAAAAGGATAAATTGAATGAGAAATTAATCTGCGCATTAAGAGTGCCTGAGAATTTTGCATGCAACGGCATAATCGGAAAGCCTGGAGACTTTGTTATTAGAGACTCTTCTGGTAAGCAAGAGATATGCCCTAATGAGAAATTCCACTGCAGGATGGTTGAGATAGCTAGCAATAAAGAGATAGAGGAGGCGCTCAGGCAGAACTGGCTTGCATTTGCGCTGAGAAATTCAGGCGCAAAAAAACAGGAGTAATCAAATAGCAGAGAAAAAACGCAAAGTATATTAATCTTATTGGTGTAATAAATTATATTTTTATTTTAATTATTGAGAGACCACGCACTCTCGCGAGGTTTCGCTTGCATCAGCCAATCAATTTTTTAACTTTATTGGTTTTAACGGCAAATTCGAGAGTATTATGAAAATTCCTGCTTGGAATTAGATGTAGTTTTAAGGAACAAAAACGAAATGTTTATCCATTTAAAGTGTGCACAAGATTGCTTGCATTTTAATAT
>JAJYVI010000039.1 GCA_021792115.1 Microcaldota archaeon
AATGAATTTGTTGTAAACTACTGCCTTCAAAAGCAGTTCTTTTTCTTTTATGTCTTTTCTCTTTGAGAAAGTATACTCCCCAAATACTCCTTTAAATACCGAAAAACTGTTTTCAACAAGTGATCTTTGATGATAACCGCTTTTGTTCTTCCAAATCTTTAGACTTTTGATCCTTTTTTCTTTTGAAGGTATTTTATGAAAGTTTTTGCCGCGTGTGCGATCTACATTTAATTGTTCTATAACTCTTTTTCTTCGATGTCTGCCATGAGACCTGATGTCTTTCTATATCTTATTTTGAATAATGATTTGATTGCAAATCCTGCTATAATAAGGAGATTAGAATAAGCATATGGCGCACCGACTTTATGGTTATTCATCTCTTGCAAATCTTTTTTGTAATTTGCCACTGTGGAGTCGAGATAGTAGGAAGGTCGACCCTGATTTATTAATATATTATTATATATTTTCCAATTTTTAATAGAGTTCATACTGATTGTTAAAAAACAGTATGCACCCCAAGTTTTTATAACTCGGGGTAAATTAGATAATGCTAATTATTGGACAAGGTCTATCCTATATCATGTAGTTCGCTCTTATCCCAGCGCTAAAGCGTGTGGGATTTCCCGCTCACTTTGTTAAGGTGATGTAGTATTATTATACTCCTGTCTTGCATTTGATGTATTCTGATTTAGAGACATAAGCGAATAAATTTCTTCAATCTTATTGGCAATTGCCTGGCCTCTTTCAGTAAGCTTAATCCTTTTCATTTTCCCATTTTTTTCGCTTTCGACTATGCCTATCATTTCGCAGTTGAGTATGAAATTACAGGTATGCACATATGTTGTATCTGATTCTTTTGCAAGTTTTGAAATATACCAGTTTTGATTAATATTTTTAAGCAAAAGAATGATTTTAGCCTGCTTACCCTTGAAAATAAGTGTTTCTCCATTTTCAAAGGTTTCTTTTTTGTCATCCATAAATATGCACTATTTCAATTCTGCACCCAGTTCCAGTCTATAATTACAAAAGCTTGTCTTAACTTTATAACTTTAGTTTTATAACTTTATAATTCTGTTTATTACTGAAATTATTATGGCAAATAATGATATTGCTATAAGAATTATCTTAGGGTTTATTTTAGGGCCTTTTGAAGGAGCGTCATAAAAGCTCATTACTCCTGCCTGTGATTGTGGGCTGCTTAATTCTACCATTTTTACACCAACATGCTTGTGTTTTGATTTTTATTTTATATTTTTTATTTATTCTTATTTATCCTATTTTGTTTTTGTATAAACTTCAAGTTTTTAAGTTTTAAGCAATTAACTTAATTTCAAATAATTAAAAAATTAATGCGTAATGATATTTATTAATTATCCTAATTGTTTTTAGTTATTCGCTTTTAATATTATTTTAAGTTTTTTAAATTTTATTTAATTTATTTAAAGTTTAATTTTTATTAATAAAATTATTAATAAAAAAATAAAAACAACACTAAAACCATTAGATATTAAGTGATGAGACGAGGTATTTCTGAAACAGTGATGAGACGAGAGTCATCTGATAATATTAAAGGGGTTGTAGCGTAACTTGGCAGCGCGGCAGGCTCCAGATATATAATGTTTTTTAAAAGGATTGAGCTTATTGCAATGATATAAATCTGGAATTTTAAAAAATAATGAAGTAACCTGCAAATCTGGGTTCAAATCCCAGCAACCCCAAATTTTTCATATTTTTGTTGATTTTGCTTGCTATTAATCTAAGTTCTTTATTAAATACTTTATTTTCATCCAGTGAAGATAATCTATTTTTTATAAAATATGAAGAAAAATGGACTGTTGAGGCGTATATTCTTATCTTGATATAGCTTTCTATTTAAATTCTTCTGGTGCTGCTTTGCTAGCAGAATTTCCAAAATGCTATTAAAATCCAGCAAAATAATATAAAATACACAATATCTTAAATCATGCTTCTCTAAAATAAGATAATGAGTAATATAGTGGTTTGATGCCCTCTAATGCTAGAATAGCAGATGCAGAAAAAAAGGTAGGCAAAACCCTGCTGAATGGCAGATACATAGAACTGAATCAGGACTTTCTTACTGCATTTAACATGATTGAAAATACTGGCCAAAATGTCTTTATAACAGGCAAGGCAGGCACTGGAAAGTCCACATTTCTTGAATATTTGCGCGCAAATACTGCAAAGAGCATAGTTGTGCTTGCTCCAACAGGAGTGGCTGCGCTTAATGTGCATGGTCAGACAATACACTCGTTTTTCAAATTCAAGCCAAGCATTACGATTGACACTGTGAGAGTTTTATCTAACAGCAGCAGGCAGGAGATATATAAAAACATAGACATTATTGTAATTGATGAGATATCCATGGTTAGAGCAGATCTTCTTGACTGCATAGACAAGTTTCTCAAGCTTAACAGGAATGAAACCAGGAAGCCGTTCGGGGGTGTGCAGATGGTGTTTATAGGGGACCTGTATCAGCTGCCTCCTGTTGTGAAGTACAATGAAAGAAAGCTGTTCAGCAGCATGTATAAAAGCCCGTATTTTTTTGATGCAAAATCTTTCGAGCCCTTAGAGATGCGATTTATTGAGCTGCAGAAGCATTACAGGCAATCTGACGAGAACTTTATTGCACTATTAAATGCAATTAGGAACAACTCACTCTCTGAGCAGCATCTTGATATGATAAACAAGAGATTTGATCCTGACTTTGCTCCAGGAGAGGCAAGCGGGTATGTTACGCTTGCCACGACTAATGCTATAGCAGATAAGATAAACCAGAAGGAGCTCGAGAAGCTAAAGTCTCCAAAGTACACTTATATTGCAGAAGTAAAAGGCGATATTGATGAAAAGTCCTTTCCAAATGATATGGAGCTTACCTTGAAACTAGGAACGCAGGTAATGCTGCTCAACAATGACCCAGACGGCAGGTGGGTTAATGGAAGCATAGGAACTGTGAAAGAGATAATTAAAGGCTCAAGGGCTGATACAATAATAATAGAGCTTACTGACGGCAGGATTGTGAATGTGCTGCCTTTTACCTGGGATGTCTATAAATTTACATTTGATAAGCAGGAAATGAAAATAAAATCAGAACAAGTTGGAAGCTTTACACAGTATCCGATAATGCTCGCATGGGCTATAACAATCCATAAGAGCCAGGGCAAGACATTTGACAAGGTAATAATTGACATAGGCAAAGGGACCTTTGTGGCTGGCCAGCTCTATGTTGCGCTCAGCAGGTGCACCACGATGGATGGCATAGTCCTAAGGTCTAGGCTTGAGCAGAGGCATGTGTTCAAGAACTGGAGAGTGGCAAAGTTCATGACCCAGTACCAGTATAGGCAGTCCGAGGCAGAGCTCTCCCTGGATAAAAAGGTTAGCCTTCTTGTATCTGCAATGAGGCGCAAGGCGTATATATCTATTACCTACCTGAAGCCCAATGACGAGAAATCTAGAAGAAATATCCTGCCCCTCTTTGTCGGCAGGATGGAGTACAAAGGAAAGGAGTACTTAGGCGTGAAGGCATTGGATTCAAAGAGCGGCGAAGAAAGAAATTTCAGCATAGAAAGGATACTCAGCATAAGCAAAGACTAGACGTAGCAACTTATTTAGAATTAGCTATGGATGACGACTTTTGTTCCAAATCTACTAGAAAAAGCTTTGTTTAAAAACTCCAAAAAGCAATTCAATCATTTTTGGTGCTTATACAAAATAATAGACTACAAGAAAGTCTAGCAAATACGATAAGATGTTTGAGAGGAGGAAATTCAAGGTTAAAATCAAAGCAGCATTAAGCAGCACATGCAGAACTCCACGCTATCGTACTCTATAGACATGCTTCCCAATACTTTGAAGTTCACCAGATTAGCAATGATTATTTTAATTATAAGACTGCAAGAAACATAAAAATAGGCAGAATTTTAACTCCATTTTGTTTAATATTATTATCAAATGTATTTTTACTTAAAAGAATTTTATTTTTTATATCAACTTTAGGGAAATCATAATCTGCAACTTTGTTTTGCCATTTTGCCTCAAAACCAAAATTACCTATTACAAAATCTATTTCTCGTTTACCTGAATAAAATCCTATTTTTACCTTAGGCTCTGCTAATTGTTTGTCTTTATTTACAAAACGATAAAGATGATTAAAAAGTACTCCCTCAATTATTTTTGACTCTGCATCCTTGTTAATTATATTTGTCTTTTTTGCGAACAAATTGTATAAAAATGGATCATTGAAATATACTTTTCTTTCTTTTCTGAACATATACTTTCTACCTGCAATCGGAAATATGCTCTTAGCAATAAATAAATCCTCAAACATCTCTATATAGCTTCTAACTGTTATATGAGATTTTATGCCTTGCATGCCAGCTATTTTAGATAAATTCACTTTAGATGCATAACTCTCCATAAGACCATAGATTATAGCAGTAGCTATCTCTGCACTTCTATTGGCTTTGCTTATATCTGATACAAAAGCATTCCAGTGGATATCATATATTGCATCGCTGACCTGCTTGTTTATTATATAATCAAAGATTGCATCAGGATAACCTCCAGTCTTTAAGTATACTTCAAACCATTTGCGTATTTCTTCAAAATAAGCAATGGATTTTTCTGCTAATTTTATTGCAGAATCTAAATCTAATGCAGTATTTCTTTCTAAAAATTGCTTAACATCTTTGCTGCCAAAACTGATCAAAAACTCTTTAAATGAGATAGGCATAAATTCTATGAACTTTATATTCCTGCCAGGCATTAATTCTTTCTTAAGATTTATTGATGATGATCCTGTTATATACAATATAGAGTTTGATGAGTTGTTTGAATCAAGAAATGATTTTATCGCTCTTTGCCATCCTTCAACAAAACTAACTTCGTCTAAATATAGAAATGTTTTGCTTTGGCCTTCTCCAACAAATGTATTTATTACATCAGATATTTCTTCAAAGCTTCTTGATGTATCAAAAGAATAATACATAATTTGCTTAGGATTAACATGCTCCTTTATTATTTTTTTATAAATATCATATTTTAATGCAGTAGTTTTGCCCAGCTGCCTTGGTCCAATGAGTATTTGATTCCTTTCTTCAAGTGCAGCATCTATTTTATTACCAGTATTTATTACTTTTTTTACTTTTTCATCTTTAATTATTGCAGAACTATCATCCCACCAAGGATTTTGGTTTGCAATTCTATCTAATTCCATATTTGATATTACGATATCAAGTTATTTAAATATTTTGATATTACAATATCAAGTTTATTTAGGCTGCCCAATCATTAATGATTAATCTATTGAGTATGAGGCTGTTGAAAATCTTAAATTTTTAAACGATTACAATAAAATATAACTAATAAAAACTTAAAAAATTTGTACTAATATTTTGCAGCTCTAAAAATTATATAATAACCAATGCTACTGCAAGCGCGACTTTGAAATATAGAAGGTACTATATTTTTATTTTATTTATAATTTTCATATCGCTGTATCAGCAGCGAGCCATCGCCAAAGTATTGACGGGCTCCGCTAATGCTTATGCATATGTATTTACAAAATGACTATCAGGGTCGTCATTGCCGCCAATTTATTAGTAGAAAGATAAAAACAAAATACTTCTGTGCAATTAAATTTTCAACAGACTCCAAGGTCACCAGAAAAGAAATGCATAAATAATACTTAATACACTATTAATAACAGTAAGTAACTTTGATTGGTGGGTAAATGAGTGAAATATTAAAAGATGATAAAAAGGTATATACTTCGTATAATCAAGTACTTGAAGATATCATGAAGAATATGTCAGAGAACAAAAAATTCTCACCAGAACTTATAACAGAAAATATGCTAAAGTTAAGTACAGACACTGGCTGGACTGTTGCGCACGAACTGGCAATCAGATCTGAATTGCCTGAAAAATTCCAGACAGAAGACCTTATTAAGTATAAAGATAAGTATGGCAGGACTGTTGCCCACGTGCTGGCAAGCAACAATAAATTGCCTGAAAAATTCATAAGAGATGATATTCTCAAGCTGGCAGATAACAGAGGCAGAACAGTTGCATTCGAGCTGGCAGATAACAGCGCACTTCCTGAAAAATTCATGACCGAACCAATCCTAAAATTAGCTAATAGAAATGGCTGGACTGTCGCGCATGTACTGGTAAACAACAGCGCACTTCCTGAAAAATTCATGACCGAACCAATCCTAAAATTGGCAGATGACAATGGTCTGACTGTCGCGCATGTACTGGTAAACAACAGCGCACTTCCTGAAAAATTCATGACCGAATCCATACTCCAATCTGCTGACAAAGATGGTTTAACTGTTGCGCATTTATTGGTATACAAGAATGCACTTCCTGAAAAATTCATTACTGAACCTATCCTAAAATTGGCAGATGACACTGGCTGGACTGTTGCGCACGAACTGGCATTTAGATCAAAATTACCTGAAAAATTCATTACCGAGAGCATCATAAAATTAGTGGACGATTATGGCGTAACAGTTGCGCATATATTGGCATACAGGAATGAATTGCCTGAAAAATTCCAGACAGCTGACATTCTAAAGCTGGCAGATAATGAAGGTAAAACAGTTGCTTGGATGAAAGAGCAGGCTCTTAAAAAGAAAATATAAAAAGATCTTCTTTCCAGATTGGCGTAGTACGCGTATTACTATTATCTCCCTCTTTCCAATCCACTTTTTATCTCATCTAACAATAATCTCGATATATTTCATAATTAACTATGTTATTACTAAATCTATTTGTGCTTTTCTCTTTGTCCCTCTTGTGATTTAGATTTGAGTTCTTATTACTATTAAATTCAACCCTGTTTAAGCATTGTAGTGAATCAATGAGAAATAAATGTGATTTACTTCTTTTTGTATGTTGTTTTATTTACTTCCTTTATAATAACATAAAACATTATTATTACTATTATAAATGAGAATACATATGCTAAAAGAAGTTGTAACCATCCATATAAATGATCGTAGCTTGCAAAAACACTAACTAATGTAAAAATGAGTAAGAAAAGAGTTACATAAACCAAGGTTATTGTTGCTTTTTCAAGTCTTTCGGAACTTTCTGCTAATCGATTAATTGCATTATCTATTGTATCTTTGTTCTTTTTAGATTGCATATTAACTATAAATATAATCTGTTGAAAATTTAAATTATTATGCAATAATTCCGCTAATACTATCAATACAAAAAATCTTTGATTTTTTCTTTTTATATATAAATAGGGCGACTGCGACCGTCTTAAATAATAAGATATCCTTATACTTAGCGGAGCGCCACTCATATAGATGGGAAACCTCACAGTGTCAAAGAAAGAATCAAATTAACCTGTGAGGTATTGAAATAATGCTACTTGGTAAGGTGCTATTTATTTTTCAGGTCTGCCTTTCTTATTAAACTTCTTTCTAAGAAGTCCATTTTGATTAAACTTTTTTAAAAGTTTATTCTTGATTAAACTTTTTGTAGCAAAGCTGCAAAATTTTAGCAACTTTGTTGCTAAACTTCTTTCTAAGAAGTTTACTTACAACTTCTTCTGGCTGCCCATTGCTTTAAGATCTTGCTCGTTTATGCCCAGCTCCTTCAATATCCTCATGACAGCAGGTATTACCTGGTTGTTGATGTAATAGTCAGGGTCGTAGTCAGCGTGCTCTGCAACAGCCTGCTCCTCAAGCATTGCCTTTTCAGAGATGCTTGTACCGGACTTTGTGACCACATAGGTTATTGCCCCATGCTCAAGCTCATATTTCGTTTTTATGCCTGCCTTGAGAGCCTTTCTTGCAGCCGCGACCTCAGGAGAGATGATGTCATACTTGTCCAATGCCTTCCTCAGCTGGGTGCTTATAGCCATCTCCTTCATGTCCACTGAGCCAGACCTTATGTCTGCTATCACTCCGCGGACTATGTCCAGGACCTGGGCTATGCTGCCGTGCTTCAGTATTGCCTCGAGCACCTCGTGCTGCGTCCTTCTTGCGATGCCTGACCAGTCCCTGCGCACCAGCTCGAACCCCCGTATCTTTATCCTGCCTGACTCAGAGATCATCGCGTACTTCTTCTTCGCGCCCTTCTCCTCGTTCTTGGCTTTCTTGCTCACAAAGACTGCCCGCGTGTAGAAGTCCTCCAGCTCCAGCTCCATTGACTCAGGCAGGCTTGCATTGACTGATTTCGCAAACCCGAGCGCGAAGTCCTTTGGCCTGCCCTGCATCAGGAGCGCCACCGAGTCCGTATCGCTGTATATCACCTTCAGCCCATATGCTTCTGCCTTGTCTATCGTGTCCTTTATGTAGTATCTTGCATAT
>JAJYVI010000040.1 GCA_021792115.1 Microcaldota archaeon
TAATGGGCGCATGAATGTATTCAGGGCTGTAAAATTAGTATCTTTGTTTATTCCAGGCTCAGCATTGGACAGCATTTACCTCTCATTGCGTATCAAAGGGATAAACAGCATGATAAAAAGGGACGGTACATTCAATATAGATAGGGGAGGACGAAGTATAAATAAGAATCTTGAACGTTATCTAAAATATGACTATGATTTTAAGCCCCATTTTATGTTTATGAATTTTATGGAAGCCCACGAAAATTATCCTGTTGAAGGTGTGCTGCAGGATAAATGGCTTTACTTAAGTGGGGTTGAGGATCTGAGTGAATATGTTCTAAATAAATTGCACAATGCTTACATTAGACGTATAAAATATATGGATAGAAAAATAATTAATGGCATTGAGATTCTAAGAAAATACGGCCTTCTTGATAATACAAAAATAATAATTACTTCTGATCATGGCCAGCTCTTCGGTGAACATGGGTTACTTTATCACGGCCTTGCACCTTACCATAATGAAGTAAATGTACCTTTGATAGAGCTTAATTATGAAAATGGCAAAATAATAGATAATGGTAGAAAAATAATTACACCTGTTTCGATAAAGGATTTATATAGCAATATACTTTATAACAAACCTCTTGCAATATCACAACCAAAAGCAGTTATAAGCGAGCATTTAGGCATTGCAGATGGATGGGATGAAAGCTTGTTGAATATGTTAAAGCAAAGGTCAAATATAGTTTCAATAATATATCATACTAAGCATATGCATAATCACAAGGCAACTGCTATATATAAAGGTAATATGAAATTAATTCATTTCTTTGGCAGAAAAAAAGATGAGCTATATAATATTTTAGATGACAGCATTGAAATGGATAATATTATTGATAAAAACAGATTTACTGCAAATAATATTTTAAATGCCATAAACTATTAGTGCAAAGAAATCCCTAAAAACAAAAAATAAAACATTAATTTTATAATTAATAATTATATAACTAGAATAAAATAGATATAAAATAACAGGTATTATGGTCAAAAATCTTGGTTTAAGTAATTTTAGCAAGAGTCAATATGCTTAGATTTTTTCTAGCAATATTTGCACTGCTAGAAGTTGCAGCGCACTTATTTGCAAGCCCTGGTACAACTCCTCAAATTACTTTTTGGCTTGAAGTTGAAATTGCAGTTTATTCTGTAATTGCGATAATATATCTCCTTGGATTGAGGTTCTATTATACACCGGCTCTGCTGTTCTCAATATTTAATATTTTAATCTTTTTTATATCTGCATTTTTTGTTATCCCAGGGATATCAACAGTGCCATTAATAGGTCATGTGCAGTTTCTGCAATACTCTTTCGGAAGAGCTGTTGCACTTTCTAATTGGATTTTGCTTATAGTATTCGGCGCAGCAGCATTGAAATATGATAAGGGTTCTGAGATAAATGCGTTTCTTAGAAGTGTGAAGGTTTAAATTCAAAACCAATTTAAGCTTTGCTTGCGAAAATAATATCACTGCTTTATAATTGGCAGTTGCAGATGCTAAATAATATTCTGCTACATGGGGCTGTACGCTAACCTGGTAGACTACTAGCTTTGGGAGCTAGTTATTCGAGTTCAAATCTCGGCAGCCCCATCTTTTTAATGGGGTTATATATGGAGTAGACAGTTGTATTTAGATTTTAATAATATACTTCAACATTTATTTACTTATTCTTCATTGTATTTTTTATTAGAGCCTTTTGCTTTTTCAATAGGATATTTTTCATTATTTTTCTTCATCTTTTTATCTAGTTCATCTGAAAGGTCAAAATTATTTATCTGGGCAAATCTTAATAAAACATAAAGTACATCTGCAACTTCTTCCCCTACTTTTTGGCGTTTGTTCGGATCTGACATTATTTGTTTCATTTCTTCTTCTCCTTTAAATCTGAAAATTTCAAGAAGCTCACTTGCTTCTGTTGATATACCTATCGCAAGATCTTTAGGATTATGGAACTGATCCCAGTCTCGTTCTTCGCAGAATTTTTTTACCTTTTCTTTAAGCTCTTTTATTGTTGTTGAATTATCTCTCATCTTTATCCTAACTTATTTATTATTTTTATTGTAGACTTTACTTCTTTTTATTAATTTTAAATATATTTTATATTCCTATATGGTGCAGAACTACTTATTTATGCTTAACTTATGGAATTCAGTGACATTAAGCTTAAGCATCTTACTGTAAATATCTATGTTGTACTCTCTTTATCCTTCGTATAAAAGACAGAATCGGGAATCTGTTTTCAACTTTATTCCTTTATTACTCTCATCTATCCATTCTTTTGTACTGTACTTATTGGTTACAAGGCTTTCTGCATCTGATATTATTATTGATTTCTCTTTACTATCAATTTCTTGGTACTTGCTGCCTGAAATTAATTCAAGGATCATTTTTGCAAGATCCTGCTTTGTTTTTCCTATACTATCTATATCTTTATTTATGTTTTCTTCTCTTTTTAATAACTCAGTAATACATGGAGATACTTTAAGTGCCTCAAAATCAGCTTTGCTTAAATTCAAAAGACTGTTTATTTTCAATGCGTCCCATTTGCCTACTGCAAGCACGCCATGATAGAAAAAGGAATGAGAAAGCGTTGGAAACTGTGCATGCCCTGCAACAGGTTTTCCATCAATTTTTATGCTATATACATCTCCTATGGTTATTCTCTCTCTGCCTATTTCTGTTATTTTATCTATTGCTTCAGCAATATGTATCCCAAAATAATTGTGTACTGATACTGTTGAAGTGAATTCTTTTGTTTCCTTATTTAATGGTCCTATGATACTATATGCAAGAATATTTGAGTCTATATAAATAGGCTTACCTCCGCTCTGCCTTCTTGATATCTCTATTTCTTTGTTTTCAAATGCTTCTTTCCTAAGGCATTCTTTGCTGTCAGAATAAGATAGTATTACGCAAGGCTTTTCAAAATCATAAAACCTAATATATATTTTATTGTCTTTTTCACATCTGTTTTTAAGAATTTCATCAATAGCCATATTTTTTGCTGCGCTGAATTTATCATATCCAAAATAAACATAATTCAAATTATTTACCATTTTATAGCGCCAGATCAATTTCAGGAATATATAGAAGTGTTTTTGAGCCGTCTCATTACTAAGTAATGTATATCAATAAATTATTATTTATTAATTTATTATTTATTAAAAATTTATAATAATATTAATTAACTATTAGTTAATATAACTGCAAAACTTCAGTTTATACAACTTCAATCAGGGATTTTATGCGCAAGATAGATACAGGAAAGCTTGTTGTAATAACAGGGCCAATGTTCTCAGGAAAAACTTCTAGGCTTTTAGAACTTCTTGAAAGGGAAATGCGCGCAGGCCGTAAGACAATATTGTTCAAGCCTGAAATTGACAAGAGATATTCAAATGCACATGTTGTTACTCATAAAGGGATAGCGCTTCCAGCAATCATAAGTCCGATAGATAGCAAGGCAAGAAAATTCATTCTTGAAAAATCAAAAGGCTTTGATGTAATAGGAGTTGATGAGGCCCAGTTCTGGGACCCAAAATCAAATCTCCATAACCTTCTTGAGGAGTTGGTTTTTCTAAAGAAGTTGATTTATGTTTCTGCACTTAATAAGAATATAAAGAATGAGGCATTTGAAACTACGTCAAAGCTGCTAAGCAGTGCTGATGAGATATATACACTTACTTCAGTATGCGCAAAATGCGGAAACGATGCAACACTTACCCAAAAGATAAGGAATAACAAGGAGGTATTTAAGAAAGTTATTGATGTCGGAGGCAATGACAAATATGAGCCAAGATGTAGAAATTGCTATGTTCAGTATAGACACAAATAAGTCTAGGCAATGGGCTCTGTATATGTTTCTAGCGCATCTATTGTAATTCAATTATATTTACTGCCAGCAACTGAGAAAATGAAATAGCAGTGGTAAATCTTTTGTTTTTATTTTTTACTTTTATACTTTTTTATAAAATCCATTGTTGTTGCAGATATCTTTTTTAGAGTTTTATGTTCTTGCTGTTCCTCATAATCTTTTCTAATGCTTTTTCTTATTATACCTGCTGCATCTTCTGTGCTTTTATAAGATTGCCACCGTATTAAAGGAAGGTATAACATATCTATTTTTTTTAGATTTTCAGATGATGCTGCTTCTGCTTTTTGCAAGTCATTTATTACTTTTTTGTATGATCTGAAAAGAAACTGTGCTGTCTTGAGCACACTGAAGTTATTTTCTGCAAACGCAAGTATTGCAATTTTATAAGGTGTTCCAGAATTGATCATTCTTCTTTCAATCATGGCTTCGCCGTTAATATTGCCAAGTGTAATATTTAAAATACTGTTTTTACTAAATTCATCTATTTTTCCATTAAAGCCCCAAATGCCATTATTTATGTCCTTAATAAATGAAGAAGCAAGCCCATCTTTGTTAAAAATGTTGTTTATTAAGTCAGAAGGATGTATCAAAAACATTAGACTTCTTAGCATTATAGTCCTTTTCATATACATATCAATGCTTTTATCTGTAGATACGCTTGCATATGCACTTATAAAATATGCCAAAGCTTCTTCTCCAATAAGCCGGTCTATACTGCGCTGGAATAGTTTAACATCTTTATTTGTAATGTATTCTGCAATATTAATTGTATTTAAATTTCCTTTACTAGCGTGCAAAGAAGCTTTAGCAGCAGCTTCTCTTAATGCATTCCCAAATTGTGTACAAGCAGATTCCAGATAATCGTCTGAATCTGATGCTATGTGCTGTATATGGTGTGCTGTCTCATGTGCTATTATTTCTATCATCTTTTTTTCCAAGCTGCTTGGTTCCATATATCTAAGTACTTCTTGATTTACTAGAATCATTTTTTCTTTAGGATCATACCGTGCAGCAAATAGCGTATTAAATTCATTGATTTTGACTCTTGGGCAGGTTATATTTGTCCCAAGCAAGCTATTTGCAACTTCTTCTCCTTGCGATACATATTTGCGCAGCATACTTTCTATTTTAATAGTGTTGTTATTAAAGGACTGTTTGACATCCATGGTGCCTACCTTTTCTACTCTTTTTCAAATTTTATTTTCCAATATGTTATTTTAAAGACTTTAATCGTATTTCCAGATTCATTGTCATTATCTTTTTCTGGCTCGCTGCTGTTTTTTGATATCCTAAGCAACTGCTTTTTCTTGCTTCTGCTATTTGTATTATACTTATTACTGCTATTTGTATTATACTTATTATATGTAATAAAATTAATTTTGTCCACCATTTTTACACCCTGCACCATTTTATTAGTACTTGTATTATGCAATGGTAATAATTATGTTTATATGATACTTATTGCTTTGCCTGGCTCGGTGTGATTCGTTAAAAGACGAATTGGAATATACTTTTAAAAGCTTATAGCGTAATTAGTAATAATGGTTTTATCACAGCACTGCTGATGCGACCTTTGTATAGTTATCAAAGCGGCATTACTGCAATAAAATCCATAGTGCGCATGCACTTTGAATTATTAATGTTTAGGTGTAAAAATGGCAGGAATCGTAGGATATGGGGCATATATACCCCGATATAGAATAAAAGTTGAGGAAATTGCAAGAGTCTGGGGAGAGGACGCAGAAATAATAAAAAATAATTTAAATATACAGGAAAAGTCTGTTCCTGGCAGTGATGAGGATGCAGCAACAATAGCAGTTGAGGCAGCAAGGAACGCATGCGATTATGCAGGCATAAACCCCCAGGACATAGGGGCAGTCTTTGTAGGATCAGAATCTCATCCTTATGCTGTAAAGCCAACTGCTACAGTTGTGGCAGAGGCAATAAGCGCAACGCCTTACCTGACAGCAGCAGATCTTGAGTTTGCATGCAAAGCAGGAACAGTTGGAATACAAATCTGCGCTGCAATGGCAGATACAAAAATGGTAAAATACGGGCTTGCAATAGGCACTGATACGTCGCAGGGAAAACCAGGCGATGCATTAGAGTATACAGCAAGCGCTGGCGGGGCAGGCTTTATTATTGGAAACAACAAGGATGAAATCATTGCAGAAATCCAGGACACACTCAGCTTTACGACAGATACGCCTGACTTCTGGAGAAGGGAAGGTATAAGGTTCCCGTCCCATGGCGGAAGATTTACAGGAGAGCCAGCGTATTTCAAGCATGTGCTTGGCGCGACAAAGGCAATCCTTGAAAAAACAGGTCTAAAGCCCCAGGATTTCAAGTATGCTGTCTTTCACCAGCCAAATGGCAAATTCCCATTCAATGTCGCAAAAATGCTCGGGTTCACGCAGGAGCAGATAGCGCCTGGATTATTGACTCCTAGAATAGGCAACACGTATTCAGGCGCCTCAATGCTTGGCCTGGCAGCTGTCCTTGACATTGCAAAGCCAGGGGACAGGATTCTTGTAACCAGCTTTGGATCAGGAGCAGGAAGCGATTCATTTATAATAAATGTTACTGAGAATATTGCCAAGAAGCGCCCTGCGAAGAAGGTAGAAGACTATATAGCAAACAAGGAATACATAGACTACTCTCTCTACCTCAAGGACAGAAAAGGCATAATTGAGAAGTAAACATAAACATAAACTTCTTAGAAAGAAGTTTAATCAAGAATAAACTTTTAAAAAAAGTTTAATCAAAATAGACTTCTTAAAAAGAAGTTTAATAAACAATGAAATAAAAAATAAAAAAATAAAAAATAACATTATGTGGTTTTATGAGAAAAGTTGCAATTATAGGAGTAGGAATTTCAAAGTTTGGTGAGAGATGGGAGCTTGGGCTAAAGGAGCTTATGGCTGAGGCAGGGCTTATGGCTATACAGGATGCAAACATAAGCAGCCACCAGGTCGATGCAATCTATGGTGGTACGATGAGCCCAGGCAGGTTCGTGGGCCAGGAGCATGTAGCAGCGCTGCTAGCAGACCAGCTCGGATTTCATAACATTCCTGCAACACGTGTTGAAAATGCGTGCGCAAGCGGAGGCACTGCGCTTAGGCAAGGCTTCATAAGCGTTGCCAGTGGAATACATGATATAGTTGTTGTTGGCGGCGTTGAGAAGATGACAGATGTACCACTGTCTGACGCGACAACCGCACTCGGCGGTGCAGGGGACCAGGAACTAGAGCTCTCGCAAGGTATAACATTCCCTGGTCTGTATGCGCTCATGGCCAAGAGGCATATGCACGAGTACGGCACCACAGAGGAGCAGCTAGCAAGCGTGGCAGTAAAGAACCACGACAATGCATACAAGAACCCATTTGCACAGTTCCACAAAAGGCTTACAATTGATGAGGTAATGAAGTCAAAGGTCGTTGCAGATCCACTCAAGGTATTAGACTCTTCACCTATATCAGATGGAGCAGCAGTCGCTGTTCTGGCACCGCTTGAAATAGCAAGAAAGTTCAACGAGGTGCCTGTAGAGATACTTGCAAGCACTCAGGCATCCGATTCATTGAGCCTTTCAGAAAGAGACAGCTTTACAGAAATAAAGGCAACGCAGATTGCTGCAAAGAAAGCATTTGAACAGGCTAAGGTTTCTCAAAAAGATATAAATATCCTTGAAGTTCATGACTGCTTTACAATTGCAGAGATTATCGCGCTTGAGGACATGGGCTTCTTCAAGAAAGGAGAAGCTGCAAAGGCAACTGAGAATGGAGAAACAGCTCTTAATTCAAAGCTTTCAGTAAACACAAGCGGCGGACTGAAGGGTTGTGGTCATCCTGTCGGTGCAACAGGTGTGAAGCAGGCTGTTGAGATAGTATGGCAGCTTCGTGGCCAGGCAAAGGATAGGCAGGTCGCAAACGCAAACATAGGCATGACTCACAATGTGGGTGGAAGCGGAGCAACTAGTGTGATACATATAATGAAAAGAGCGGATTAATAAAATTTTAAAAAAAGTTTAATCAAAACAGACTTTTAAAAAAAGTTTAAGAAAAGAATTTAGAAAAATTAAAAATTAAATAAAAATAATATATTAAGTGATAAAATGGAGAAACCATCAGCATCGATGTGGAGAAGGATAAAGTCAAGGTACAACCTTGTCGGAAGCATATGTAAGACATGCAATACAGTTTATTTCCCGTCAAGAACAGTATGCAGAAAATGCGGCAGAAACACAAAGATGGAAGATAGTAAATTAAGCGGCATTGGAGAGGTATATTCATTTACAAAGATACATACACCTCCAGAAGGGTTCAAGGATGTTGCACCTTATAATATTGTTGCAGTAAAAATGAAAGAAGGTCCAATAGTTGAAGGCCACCTTGTGAATGTAGCTGATAATAAAATAAAAAT
>JAJYVI010000041.1 GCA_021792115.1 Microcaldota archaeon
TCTCTATTTCAGCAATTCTTTTTTTGTTTTCTATCATCTGATAAAGGACAATAAGCCCATCAAATATAAAGAATTCTGATTTGAATTTCAAAGCAGAAACATTTCTCTCAGTCAACTCTATTGTCAGCAATGAGGTTACATTCAATTTCTGTAATGTTTCAGTTAGCAGATACATGGATCTTTTATAAACAGACGATTCATCAGTTAATAAAGAAAATACAGATAATGAATCTATGACAACTAACTCTACGCCTTCATTTCTTATTGTTTCTGAAAGTTGCGCGATTAAATTGTCTATTTCATATGGATTGTCTCCTTTGCCTCCTCTTACTCTCAGGGCAGTTTCACGTCCAGACAGAATAAGAGTTCCTTTTTTAATTACCTTATCAAAATCCTCTTTTAAGTTTGGCATTGCTGATAAAAACTCCTCTTTAAGTTTGTCTCCTGTTTCCTCTAGATTGAAAAATATTCCTTTCCTGCCAGTGATTGCGTTTCTAACTAAAAATTCTAACGAGAGCATTGTTTTTCCTGTTCCGGGTCCTCCTGAAATCAACACTTGATTTCCGCGCGGTATTCCGCCATTCAGAAGGTCGTCCAAGCCAGCAATGCCTGTTTTTATCAGCTCCATAAAATCTTCTTGATTTTTAGCAAAAACACTTTGGTAAAAATTATTAAAATATATTAATATTAATATGTTTATAATAAATATCTGCAAAATATATTAAAGTATATCTTATTAAATAATTAACAATAAAAATAAAATAAAAAATAAGGTATAAAAACCAATTATATGATTTTATGGCTGAAAAAGATATAAGCCTGATTGCCAGGGTGCAACAGCAGTATGCTTCTCCTAATATGAAATGGCTTAGGCTTTCACTGTCTATTGCAGCAATTATAATTTCTGCAGCTAATATTTTTGGAAGTTTTACTGCAGAGAGCCCCCCAATTATGTTCTGGCTTTTATTTGAAACATCAGCATATATTACAATTGCAATAGTTTACTTGCTTGGACTAAAAAGTTGGTACTTGCCTGCAACTTTGTTTTCAATACTCAATATATGCATATTTTTTATTTCATCAATTGTAGTAATACCTATAATTGCTAATGAGTTAACAGGAAACACTTCCTTTTTATCATATACTTATGGTCAAGCCTTTGTCCTATTCGGCTGGATTTATATAATTTCTGTAGGGTTGCTTGCATATAAAATAGACAAAGGGAGCAAATTGGACAAAATCTTAAATGAGAATATAGTGTAACTGAAATATATTTAAAATAAAATAAATAAAATAATTTCAACAAAATATATTTGCAATCAAATAATAAAATGATAAGATGTTAAAAATAGGAGAACCTGCACCAGATTTTTCAGCCATAGCATACTCCCCTGCTGATGAATCAATAGTAAAAGTAGAATTGAAAGACTATCGTGGCAAATGGGTTATATTGTCATTTCATCCTGGGGATTTTACATTTACGTGCGCGACAGACCTACACGAATTTCAGAAAATCCTGCCTATTTTGAAAGAAAACAACTGTGAAATGCTTGGAGTTAGCATGGATTCAGTGTATGTACATAAGATGTGGGTAAAGGAGAGCCCTGGAATGAAAGATGTAAAATTTTTAATTATCGATGATTCAAACCAGACTATGCATAGAGATTATGGTGCTTTATCAGAATCAAGCATTGCAGAATCAGAAAGAATAACAGTTATTATAAATCCTGACGGGGTTGTGGATTATGTTGAAAAGGCAAATCCAAGGATGGGCAAACGACCGACACATATTTTGTATGAATTCATAGGGCTGAAGTTTTTATATTCTCATCCATCATCAGATAATAATTCTATTATTATATTGCCTGCGGAATGGAAATCTGCAGAGCAAGATGTATTGACGATAAAAATACCACAAGATGTAGGGACAATTTGATTTTTACAAAAATTAATAAATACAAAGACTTTTGATGGCAGATTTCAGACTTTTAGATGTAAAAGATATAAATAAGGTAGTTGAAAAACTATACGCAGCATATCCAAAAGCAGGATATTACTTGAATTTTAAGACTGTTGACCAGCTTTTTGTACTTGTAATATTATCAGCGCAGACACGAGATGAAACAGTAAATAAACTTGCACCACAGCTGTTTTCTAAATACAAGGGAATAAAGGATTTTGCATATGCTAATCCAGTAGAATTATCAAGAGCAATAAAAAGCATAAACTTCGCAAATAGCAAAGCCAGCCGCATAATAGCAGCTAGCAAAGTTATAATGCAGGATTTCGGGGGGAAAGTGCCAAATACGATGGAGTCATTAACCAAGCTTCCTGGAGTAGGCAGAAAGAGTGCAAATGTAATATTAACCAATGGGTTTGGCATTGTAGAAGGGATTCCTGTTGACACTTGGGTAATTAAAATATCCCGCAGACTAGGTTTAACACGAAATAAGGATCCAGACAAGATAGAGCAGGATCTTATATCTGAATTGCCTAAATCTCGCTGGTCTAGGCTCCAGTATATATTCAAGGAGCATGGAAAGAATACCTACAAGGCAGTGCCAATATGCAGCAAGTGTGTTGTCAGCAAACTTTGCAAAAGAAACGAAGTGGTGAAATCAATATGAAAGTAGTTGCAGATCTACATATACATTCTAGATTTTCAAGGGCGTGCAGTACAAGGATAACTCCTTCAGCGCTTGCAGCAAGCGCGCTAGAAAAAGGCATTAACTTGATATCTACAGGAGATTTTCTGCATAACCAGTGGCTCACTGAAATCAAGCAGAACCTTGAACCCGATAAAGATACTGGACTTCTGAAAATAAAGAGATCTGATAATGGAGTAAGATTTATGCTCGGCACAGAAGTAGCGACCTTTTTTTGGGAGAAAGGAAAATCAAAGCGTGTGCATACTTGTATAATGATAAAAAATATGGAGAACATTAGCCAGCTAAGAGAAGTCCTTTCAAAGTCAGGCAGCCTGGATATAGACGGCAGGCCGATTCTCTCCATGAGCGCAGCAGAGTTGGTTGAAAAAGTCATTAGTGTGGAAAGGGATGCTTTTATATTCCCTGCGCACCTTTGGACTCCTTATTTTGGCGCTCTCGGCGAAACAACAGGATTTGATTCAATAAAAGAGGCATATGAGGATATGGAAAAATATATATACGCATATGAAAGCGGATTAAGCAGTGATCCCAAAATGAACTGGATGGTCTCGCAACTAGACAAATATGCACTAATATCAAACAGCGATGCACATTCTCTTGAAAAATTAGGGAGAGAGGCAAATGTATTCAATGTCAGCAAAATAGAATATAATGAAATATTCAAAGCAATAAAGGATAAGGATAAAGCAAAATTTATTCGCACAATAGAATTTTATCCTGAAGAAGGAAAATATCATTATGATGGCCATAGGCAATGCAACTTTTCACTGAAGCCTGGAAAGTCATCAGATAGAATATGCCCTGTATGCAAGAAGCCGCTTGTCATAGGTGTTATGCATAGAGTAATGGAACTTGCAGACAGGGAAGAGGGATATATACCTAGCGGTGCCATTCCTTATATTCATCAGATACCATTGAGGGAAATAATATCTTTCATGATTAATAAAGGGGTTGGAACGCAGGCAGTTGAGAATAAATATAAAGAATTAATAAATGCATTTGGAACTGAATTTAATGTACTCACTGCAGATCCCAAAAGCATCAGCAAGATAGACCATGATATTGCAGGGGCTATAGAAAAGATGCAAAAGAATGAGGTAAAAATAGATCCTGGATATGATGGAGTATTCGGAAAATTTGAATTGCTGTGATGCACAACTCATCTTTAAACGACCAGCCAATTAATTTATGATTAGAATAGCAACGCTTTATGCGACTACACTTTAAATTTATTGTGTAGCAAAAATGTAAATTTTTCTATAAAAATTTTAAATTATTGCAATTTAACAGAATCTTTATTAATTTTGTTTGATAAATAATATTGAAATAATTTTATAATAATTTTATAATTTTATTTTAATTTTTATAAAGGGATAGAATGCAATTGGAAATAAATGATAAGGTTCCTGAAATAAAGACAAAGGCATATTTTCCTGAGGAAAAAGAAATGAAAGACTTTTCCCTTGGAGATTACAAAGGTAAGTGGGTTATATTGACTTTTTACCCAGGGGACTTCACATTCGTCTGCGCAACAGACGTAGAAGCACTAACAAAAAAATATGATGAATTTGTAAAAAACAATGCATACGTATTTGGCATAAGCACTGACAGTATATTTTCACATAAAGTATGGAGTGAAACATCTCCAAGAGCGTCAAAAAGCAGAATTCCATTGATTGATGATTTCACAAAAAGAATAACAGAGGAATATGGATTCTTGAACAAAGAAACTGGCGCAGCAAGAAGAGGTTTGGTAATAATAGATCCTGAGCAGAGGCTGCAGTATTTTGCAATCTACAATGACGGGCTAGGTAAGGATGTAGAGCATATATTCTCATCATTTATGGGATTAAAATTCATGCAAGACAATCCTGCCTCTGCAGGGCATGCCTGTGCTATCCCAGCAAATTGGAAGCCTGGAGAGAAGACGCTTGATATAGACATAAATAAAGATGCAGGAAAGCTTTGATTCACCAAGACTGCGTGTTTCATTGAAATATAAGACTTTTATAAAAAAGTAAGATTGGTTATGCGAGCGGGCAACCAAATCTTTATCAGGCTGCGCAAACAGCCTTGCTTTGAAGCTAGTGCATTTGCGCATAATTCTTTTTATTGCCGCAGATCAGAAATTGTGCCAAAATCAAGTGTTTCATCATAGCCAACTACTATTGCATGGAATCTGTCTATGTCTGCCTTTTTCAGTATAGGCGAAAGCAGCCTCGACTTAGGCTCTAGATTTATATCAGTGCCAGGCATAAGGTAGTTTATTGCAGGCAGCACAAGCAGCTGTTTTCCTCTATATTCTCCGAACAAGAAGCATTTTAGTTTTTCTCTCCTTCTTATTTTGCTTATAAGGGATATTGCAGGATGCTCATGACCCATCACAAGCATGTCTACTGCCTTGATTTCATTATTTTTGCTTTTCCTAGCATTCTTTAAAACGATCTTGGGCATTTCTTCGCCATGAAAAAAAAGATATTTATCTTCCTGCATTTCTTGCGCAAAAATCTCAATGTCAAACATGGTTTTGTATCTGTCTACAAAGTTATCATGGTTGCCTTTTATTAAAATAAGCCGTGCGTTTTTGCGCTTTGCAAACCTTACAAATTCCAGCATTTCATTATATTCATCAATATCAACTGATGAAAATTCATTTTTTATGTCGCCGGTAACTATAATAGTGGTAGCCTCTGTTTTTTCCAAGGCTGTTCCAACTATTTCCTCTATTTTTTTCAGGTTTGATTTTGGTGCATATACGCCAGCCTTTGCAGCAATGCCTTCATAGCCAAGATGGAGATCAGAGATTGCAACTGCATTTATTGATTTTATAAATGCAATTGGAAGCCCGTCTATAAGTTCTACGTCCTCTGTTAGCCTCATAAAATCATTATTGCCTATTTTGCAGCGCTATTTTTTCCTGCATGGTTATCAGTCTTATTTATATTTTCAATCACAAGCTTATGGAGATGCCTGAGGTAGTCCCTCTTGTGCCTCATAACAAGTATATCCTCATATCCGAAGCTTACTATTGTATGCGCGAATGGAGATGGCACTGGAGTAGATACAAACTTGCATTCTATCTCCTTGCTTTTTATTTTTCCTATTATTTCCTTTGCATTAGTTAAGTCCATTACCTCATTGAATATTTCCCTGTAGGTTTCCTTAAGAACAGGGAAATTCTGATCCAAATCCTCAACAGCCTTCAGCAGCATTCTAGAGCTCATCTGTTGCTTGTTGACAGTCATTTTGAAAGACTTATATCTCTTAAGTATCATGAAGCTCCTGACTGCTACATGCCTGAATCTATTTTTTAAAAGCTCTGTACGCTTAAGGTTTTCCTTCATCATCTCTTCTATGTCTTTTGAATAGAGCGCATCTACTATATTGTAATTTGTCTTTAGAGTAAAGTCTATTTTTTGGTCAGGTTTTAGTATAAATCCATTGTCATTTATCATTATGCCTACATCTGTATCAAACCTGTTGCTAAGTTCTATTGCAAAAAGTCTTGACAGCGCGTCATTTATCCTCCTCCCATAAAGAGAATGAAAGATAATTAAGTTCACTTCTTGGGTAGAGTCATAGGTCTGTTCTATAAGCAAAATTTTATCATTTGGAATGGTGCCTGTAAATAGAAACTGCTCCATAAAATAGGAAAATATAACGGCAGCAGAATTATTGTCAATGCCTGTTGAATCCAACACTGCATCTATGTTTTCGCCTCTCTTAAGCTTTTTTATGTTTGCACCTATTATTTCTCTATCCTTTATAATCGCATCTAGCATCATCCTCCTAAATTTATTTATATTCATTGCAAGCTCATATGAAAGGGGCAGCTGCTCAGAAAACCACGGAGGAATTGTAGGCGCTGCAGTATCTGCAAGCGAGACATAGCAGTTCGTGCCGTTAGATGACTCAAACCTGTACAAATGCCCGCCTAGCGCAAAGATATCATTAGGCTTAAGCTTCTCAAAGAATTCTTCTTGCACACTGCCAATGTGCTTTCTTCCTGCAATAACATTTATTGATGCCTCATCAGGGATTGTGCCTTGGTTAAGCATAAATATAAGCTTTGCATTTCCTCTCCTTGAAAATGTGCCGCCTACCTTGTCAAGCCAGATTTTGCTGTAGACCTTTCTGCTTTCAAGCCCTACATAGTTGCCGGCAAGGTAATCCAGTACAGAGTCAAAATCTGCTCTTGATAGCGCATGAAAAGGATACGCTTGCAGTACAAGGTTGTATGCATCATCTATACTCCATTGCGCTGTTAGGGACATGCCTAGTATGTGCTGGGCAAGCACGTCGAGCGGGTTCTGGGGGACTCTGAATGCGTCAAGGCTTTTTGTCTTAAGAGAATCTATCATTATTGCACACTCTACAAGGTCGTCCCGGTCAAGCACTATTATTTCGCCTCTTGCGGTGTCCTTGAATGAATGGCCTGACCTGCCTATTCTCTGTATTAGCCTTGTTACACTTTTCGGCGAGCCTAGCTGAACCACGTTGTTTATCGTGCCTATATCAACCCCGAGTTCCAGGCTGGTTGAACTTACCACACACTTCAGGTCGCCTTTCTTCAGCATTTCTTCAACGCTAAGCCTAGACTCCCTAGAAAGCGAGCCATGATGGGCTGCTATGTCTAGGTCGTAGTTGAATCTTTTCTTCAAATTGAATATTACGCGTTCAGTGTTGCTTCTAGTATTTGTAAAGATCAGCGTTGTCTTGTTATGTTTTATTACAGAATCCAGTATCTTGTACGTCTCGTTCTCTATTAATGCATCATTGCTGTATATAAGGTCCTGCACAGGTGCAAGTAGCTTCAGATCAAATTTTTTGCTCCATGAAGCATCTACGATAATGCATTCGCGGGGCTTGCCTCCTTCATAGCCGACAAGGAACTTCGCGGCCTCATCAAGAGGATAGAGGGTTGCGCTCATGCCTATCCTGATAAGCCTGTGCTCTGCGATTTTTGCAAGCCTCTCAACGCTTAGCGCAAGATGCATGCCCCTCTTGTTGTTTGCAAGTTCATGGACCTCGTCTATTATTATATATTGCACAGACCTAAAATTCTCAGAAAATTTCTCTGAGCTCAACATTATTGCAAGGCTCTCTGGGGTTGTGACAAGTATATTCGGTGGATTCTTCAACTGCTTTGTCCTTTCACTCTGCTCAGTGTCTCCTGTGCGTATGCCTATTGTAACTTTTTGTATATTGCCCTTTATTACGTCAATGCCTTTTTCTTTCACTATTATATCATAGATTTTGTCAAGTGGCAACTTCAGGTTTCTGTATATGTCATTATTCAATGCGCGGAGAGGGGAGACATATATACAGTAGATCTTGTTTTCAAGAGACCCTTCAAGGGAATAATTGAAAAGTGTGTTTATTATTGACAAGAAACTTGAAAGTGTCTTTCCGCTTCCTGTCGGTGCAGTTACAAGAAGGTTTTTGCCGTCTGCTATGAACTTGAATGCGAACTTCTGAGGCAGCGTTAGCTCACTAAAGTTTTCATCAAACCATTGTCTGACATATTTATTTAGAGACGCAAGGCTCTCTGCATCGCTAAAAGGTTTATCTGTATATTCGAACATGTTTTCATCTCTGCGTAATGGATC